>JAAHIA010000107.1 GCA_010671975.1 Leptolyngbya sp. SIO4C1
TCCAAGAGAATATCCAAGGTTCTCTTGGCAAACGCATCGCCCGATCGATAAGCAACAGCGATTAGAAAGAGAAAGATAAATCCAGCAGTCAGGGAAATAATCAGTTCCCCTGAGGCATGGCGATTGAGGCCAAAGAGATTGGGAAAAGGAAGAATTTTGCTCCACGTTTCATGGATTCTTAACGAGTCATCAAGCAGCAAATAAGAAAAGAATCCGCTCCAGGCTAGGTAAAGCAGTGAATGGCTTCTAAAGGCCAGCAGCACTAAAACTTCAACAATCCAAAATTCTTTAACATATTGAAAAACTTCCGCATATCCCCGATCCTCCGAAATCTTGAGTGCTGGGTCAGCAATCGCGTTGCTAAGCTCATATACCACGTTGAGAATAATAAAAGTTAAATCGGTAACAATACATAGCCATAGAATTTGAGTTGAAAATATTTTATTGAACTTTGTTTTAAGCATCTTTGGTAGACAGCCGCTCAGAGATCACAATTGTAATCAAGTTATCAGAGCCGATGTGATCTGGATGACATTTTTATGATGAATCTAAGATGAAATTTCAGCTGTCGAAGTCACAGGCTGTCTTTGTTCTATTTGTGCTGCATGAGATAGAGCGGCAGCCTGAAAAGGCGAGCGATTTGGCGAGAGCGCGTGAACTTTTGCCGGATTGAGGTTGGCAGCTCGGCCAGCTCGACCGAGGTGAAGCCAAGCTTTTTGTAAAAGTCAGCCAGTTTTGAGCCAAGACATTCTAGATAGAGCGGCTGGCTGGCTTGCTCAATCAAATGCTGGGTCAGGTGACGCCCGATGCCCTGACCGCGCCAGCGCGGCGCTACCACAAGGCTGCCGAGTTCCTGTGCAGCTTCAAACTGACGCAGCTGCGCACAGGCAATCACGCGACCAGCGGTCTCTGCCACCCAGAACTGCTGCCAGCGCAGCTGCGTGGGGTCGAGCAGCGATCGCAGCACCAGCCAGCGAATCGCCCAGATATCCTGTTCGGTCGCTGGCCTGAGTGAATACCCGGAACCTGTCATGGCAGCCTTGTAAAAAGTGAGCAAAGAACTGTCCACCGATCTTGGGCGAAAGCGGGCGCGATCGGCGAAAATAGTGAGGCATCCTTGACACTTATTCATATTTAAATACGTCTGGGCTTTCGGAGCCGCGATTTAATCGACTATGAGCAAACGCCGCTTAAATTTTAGAGTTGCTGCCCTAGCGCTAGCGACCGGGCTACTAATGGCATCGGCTCAGGCATCAGCGCAAAAGCCTGAGGTCTCTGCCGCTAGGTCAGGGGAATCGAGCCGCAAGCCGTCAGGTACGACTCGGATGGAGCCCTTCATTGAAGCCGACGCGATCGCAATTGGCAAATGGCTGGTGGCCCAAAAGCTGCAGGCCCTGACCAAGACGCAGAAGGTCCCTGCTGCGCAGAAGCCAGCGGAAAAGGCCAAGGCTGCTAGTGGGCCTGTGGCTTCAAGAAACGCGGCTAGCTCGTCTACGCCGTCTGCCCGCCCGCCTGCCCCTGAGCGCAGACCCATGGCCCCAATCAACGCGCCCGCACCGCCGGCCCCGTCTGAAGGGTTGACGATTGACAATGCTTTAGAAATGCGGGTGGCGCTGATCAAAGCTGCAGACTTCGTTGCGATCGCCACCTCGAATGACGGGGCGATTGTCTCACTAGACGGCGAGGGACTCAAAGGGCTAGCGGCCAACCAGTCTTATAGCGCGATGCTCAGCGGCGGTGGCCTCGCCGTTGATGGAGAAGCCATGCCCGGCGCGGTCTGGGTGCAGAGCAACGGCGGCTATGTGGCAGTTGGCAACCGCTGGTATCGCGGTCGGGTACTGCTGCTGCTGCGTCCTTCAGGTATCTTAGCCGTCAACTACGTCATGCTGAATGAATATCTCTACAGCGTCGTCGGCGCGGAGATGTCGCCCAGCTGGCCGCTCGAATCGCTCAAGGCGCAGGCTGTGGCCGCTCGCTCCTATGCGCTGGTGCACAACGTGCGTCATTCGGGCCGCGACTATGACCTAGACGATACGACCCGCTACCAGGCCTATCGAGGCATTGCCACCGAGACCAACACGACTCAGGCCGCAGTGCAGGCCACCGCTGGCGAATTTATCAGCCACGAGGGTGGCATTGTCGAATCGCTCTATGCGGCGACGCAAGATATCGTCAATGATGCGCACAGCGGCTTTGGCATGAGTCAGACCGGGGCGCTCGATCTGTCGCAGCAGGGCTACCAGTATCACGAAATCTTAGGGTTTTACTATCCCCAAACGGCGGTAGGACGGCTGGATATCAGCGAGTAAACGCGATCTAGGACGGCGGTAAAAAGCTGGGTAGCGGGATAGCTAGCGGCCACTGCTTGTCGCGGTAGAACAGCAGCTGATAGACCTGCAGGCTGCCATAGCGAAAGGAGGCTTCAAACGACTGCAGGTAGAGATACCACATTCGCTGAAAGCGGTCGTCATAGCGAGGCGAAAGGGCCGCGATCGCGGCTTGATGGCGCGTAAAGTTCTCACCCCAGCGCTTGAGCGTCTCGGCATAGTGCGGCTTGAGGTTTTCGCAATGGGCAACGGTGAGCTTGGCCGCGCGCAGCTCTTTAGTCAGTTCGTGCAGCTGCGGCGCATACCCCCCCGGAAAAATGTACTTATCAACCCAGGGTCCGTTGCGCTCAGCGCTCTCAGTCGCAATCGTGTGCAGCAGGCCAACGCCGTGCGGCTTGAGTAAGTTTTTGGCCTGCGCCATGAACGTAGCGAAGCTGCCTTTACCGACATGCTCAAACATACCAATGCTGACAAACTTATCGTACTGGCCCGAGATTTCGCGGTAGTCTGCGACTTGAATGGAGATGCGATCGCTAAGGCCGCGCTCAGCAATGCGCTCCCTAGCCAGCTCTGCCTGCGCCTGGCTGAGCGTGATGCCAGTGCCGGTGACGCCGTAGTGCTCAGCCGCATAGATCAGCATGCCGCCCCAGCCGCAGCCAATATCAACCAAAGACTCGTCTGAGCGCAGCGCTAGCTTACGACAGATCAGCTCGTATTTCTGCAGCTGCATCGTTTCGAGAGAATCGGCTGGCTGTTGCTGATAGCCGCAGGAGTAGGTCAAGGTTGGATCCAGAAACAGCTGATAAAAATCGTTGCCCAAATCGTAGTGATGTTGAACATTCTTGCGACTGTTCTGAATCAGCAGCGGCACCGTGAGCAGCCGCTGCGCGATAATTTTTAGCGCTAGCGGCACCGTCAGCTTTTGACTGGCTTTAGAATAAACTTGATTGCGATAGAACAGCCCAATTAGCTCGACAAGGTTGTTGTTAGCCTCGTCCCACCAGCCGTCCATGTAGGCTTCTCCAAAGCCGAGCGAAGCATAGGTGAGAACCCTATCGTAGGTTCGCTGATCGCGAACGATCAGTTTGAGATGCGGCGTCGAGCCCGGCGTTCCAAACGTGAAGGTTTGGCCGCTAGGGTTTTTGACACTCAGACAGCCGGCTTCAATCAGGCTAAAGAGCTGATAGAGGTAGCGCTCACCGCTAGGCAGACTGTCCATGAGGCTTCTATGAATTAGGTCTGCCTCAGCTTATAGCAAAATATTGGGTACTGCGGCTTAGTTCAACAATCGCAATGCGAGCTTTGTCAAATCACTTGTTCACTTTCTTTTTCAAACAGATGAAACCGGTTCAAATCAAACACAAATTCAATCATCTCGCCCGATGACAGCTGTGCCCGAGGATCTAGTCGCGCTACCAGCTCCTGCCCGTTCGGCAGCGTAAAATAAACAATCAGCTCATAGCCCATTGCTTCTACAACCCCGACTTCCCCTTTGATGGAAAAAGGCTTGATGCCTGGCGGCGCGTAGGAGGGATGATAAATGCTCTCGGGACGAATGCCAAAGATGACCGCTTTGCCAGCGTATTCTGCATAGCGATTTTGCATCTCTGAGGCAACGGGGATCGCCAGACCCGCTGTCTTAACGACTAGCTCATCGCCGCTGCGGTGCAGCACGGCGTCGGTAAAGTTCATCGACGGACTGCCCAAAAAGCCGGCTACAAATACGTTATTTGGCTGCTCATAGACCGTCTGTGGCGTATCGACCTGCTGCAAAATGCCTTTATTCATCACGGCAATGCGGGTCCCCATCGTCATTGCCTCCACTTGGTCATGCGTGACATAGACAAAGGTCGTGCCCAACTTCTTATGCAGCTTATTTAACTCCGCGCGAGCCTGTACGCGCAGCTTTGCATCTAGGTTGGAGAGTGGTTCATCCATCAAAAAGGCGGCCGGATTGCGGACGATGGCGCGGCCCACCGCCACGCGCTGCCGCTGTCCGCCAGAGAGCTGTCTCGGCTTGCGGTCAAGCAGATTTTCGATGCCGAGCTGCTGGGCGGCTGCCCGCACGCGCTGGCGAATTTCCGCTTTGGCAACGCCCTGCAGGTCAAGGCTGAAGGCCATATTGTCAAACACGCTCATGTGCGGATAGAGCGCATAGGACTGAAACACCATCGCAATATCGCGATCTTTAGGCGACATGCTGTTGACGCGGCGACCGTCGATATAGAGACTGCCGCGACTGATGTCTTCCAGCCCGGCGAGCATCCTCAGTGAAGTGGTCTTACCACAGCCGGAAGGGCCAACCAGCACTAAAAATTCTTGATCGTCAATCTCAAGGTTGAGATCTTTAACAGCAACAAAGCCGTTGTCATACTGTTTAACAACATTTTCAAAAACAATGCTTGCCATGCGCCTATCCTAATAAACTAGCCTTTTACCGAACCTGCTAACAGTCCTCGAACAAAGTATCGCTGTAGGGCAAAGAAAACAAACAGCGGAATAATCATGGAAATAAACGCACCCGCAGTGAGCAAATGCCAGTCTTGACCGCGATCGCCCACCAGATTGCGCAGCACCAGCGTCACCGGGGCCACGTCCTGGTTGCCGCCCAAATACACCAGCGCCACCAGCAGATCGTTCCACACCCAGAGAAACTGGAAGACGGCAAAGGAGGCAATTGCCGGCATCGACAGCGGCACAATGAGCCGCGTAAAAATCTTTAGGTGGGACGCGCCATCGACCTCAGCCGCCTCAATCAGGTCTCTGGGCAGCGAGCCAATATAGTTGCTCAGCAGGTAGACGCCCAGCGGCAGTCCGTAGGCGCTGTGAGCCAGCCAGACGGCTAAAAACGTACCGGCAATACCGAGCTCGTTGTAGGTGCGCAGCACCGGAATTAAAGTCATCTGCAGCGGCACCACCAGCAGCCCGACCGTAATGATAAAGAGCAGCTGCCGACCAGGAAATTCCATCCAGGCTAGAGCATAGGCGGCAAAGGTGGCGATCGCAATCGGAATCACGGTTGCCGGTACCGCAATAATCAGGCTGTTTAAAAAGGCCTGACCCATACCCTGACTGGTCAGCACGTCGGCGTAGTTACCCAAATGAAACTGGGTAAACTCCAGCGGATGCCAGAAGACGCTCCACCAGCCGCTAGTAGCAATGTCATCGCGGCGGCGAAAGGAGCTAATCAGCAGTCCCAGCGTCGGCAGCGTCCATAGAAAGGCAATGGCAACCACGCTGATGTGAACCGGGGCTTTCGCAATCCACTGTTCAAACTTAGATTTCTCATGCGCGCGCTTGCGCTTTTTGGCTAAGGTCATCGGCTCATCTCCTGCTGGCGGAAGCGACGAATATTAGCAACCATGACCGGAATGACGGCAAGCAGCAAAATGGTTGCGATCGCGCTGCCCCGACCAAAGTTGCGGAAGTTAAACATTTCTTTAATCATGCGGCTGGCAATCACGTCGGTATCAAGGTTGCCGCCGGTCATCACAAACACCACGTCGAATACTTTGAGGACGAATACCACAATAGTTGTGGTCACCACCGTAATCGTCGGCATAATCATCGGGATAATCACCCGCCAAAAGATCTGCAGCTCGTTGGCCCCATCGATGCGTGCCGCTTCAATCACATCTTTGGGAATGCCCTTCACCGCCGAAGACAGCAGCACCATACAAAAGCCGGTATAGAGCCAAATCATGATCGCAATCAGCGCAAAGTTGTTGATTGCTCGGTTGACCAGCCAGCCCACCGGCTCAAAACCCAGCGCCACCACAATTGCGTTGAGAATGCCAATCTGGTCGCTGCCCTCGGGTCGGTAGGCATAAATAAAGCGCCAGATGACGCTAGCGCCGACGAATGAAATTGCCATCGGCAAGAAGATCAGCGACTTCGCCAGCGCCTCGTAGCGTACCCGATCGACTAAAACTGCAATGATTAGCCCTAGCCCAACGCTGATGCCTGTAACCAAAACCAGCCACAGCAGATTGTTGCGAAAGGCAATCAGCATATCCGGGTCGGTAAAGGCAAAAATATAGTTCTGTAGCCCCACGAAGTCTTCCGACCGCTTGCCAAAAAAGCTGATGTACAGCGTTCGCACCGTTGGCAAGATCAGATAGGCCGTCAGCAGCAGCAGCGACGGCCCAATATAAATCCAGGGCAAAATCGCCTGCCGCAGCGGCTTAGGTAGCCGCTCTACCAGCAAATTTAGCGCGTAGAAAATTGCAATTACGCCGCCTGAGCCAATGGCGATCGCCAGCAGCGCTTTGAGAATGAGCGTCAGATTAGCAGACTCTAACATTAGCTTGTCATTATGTTAAACAACCGATTAACTTATTCAGACTCCACCGTGATTGACTCTGGCTGAGGCCAGTTGCGTTCGATCGTATCAGTCACCTCCTCAGCTGAGGAACCCGCGACGTAGTCCATCATGCCAGACCAAAAGGTGCCAGTGCCAACCGCGCCCGGCATCGAGTCAGACCCGTCAAAGCGAACCACCTCAGCGTTAGACAGCAGCCTTGCCAGCTTACGGCTGAGCGGGTCGGGGTAAACTGCCGGATCAACCTGCCTATGCGCTGATAAAAAGCCACCGGCTTTTGCCCAGATCTCATGCGGCGTTGGCGTTGCCAAATACTGCATCAGCGCTCGCGCCTCGGGCGTATCGTTGAGCATGGCAAAGATGTCGCCTGCAACCAGCAGCGGCGTGCCGTACTGCGGATCGATCTCAGGCAGCACAAAGAAATCAATATCTTCTCCGAGCGCAATCTCTTGTGGAAAGAAGTTTGTGATGAAGTTGCCCTGATGGTGCATAAAACAGTTGGGCGGCTGAGCAAACAGCCCCTGTGGCGAGTCTCCCCAGGGAATGCTCAAAGCGCCAACTTCTTCTCCCCAAACATAGTTGGGCGTTCGTACAATGTCTCCAAAATAGTTGAATGCCGTCTGCACTGGCTCCGCGTTAAACGGTACCGCATGGTTGACCCACTGGTCATAGTAGTCAGGCCCAGCCGTGCGCAGCATGATATCTTCTACCCAGTCGGTGCCGGGCCAGCCGGTAGCATTACCGCTTTCCATACCTAGGCACCAGGGTGTTCCGCCCTCTGCAACAATCTGATCGCTGAGGGCCAGCAGGTCTTCCCAATTGTCAGGCAGGCTGTAGCCGCGCTGCTCAAACTGCTCTGGTACGTACCACACTAAGCTCTTAGCCGCCGCTCGATACCAGACACCGTAGAGCGTGTCATCCACCGTAGCCAGGTCTAGCCAGCTTTGGGCATAGGCAGCCTGCAATGCCTGACGGTCAATCACCTCTGACAGCGGCACTAGCTCTCCGGCGCGCGCCAATGTTTTCATCAGCCCCGGCTGCGGAAACATGGCAATATCCGGTGACTGGCCTGAATCTACCCGCACCGGCAGCAGCGTGGTAAAGGCGTCGGTTCCCTCATAGAGGATATCAATGCCGGTTTCTTGCTCAAACGGCGCTAGCGCTGCTTCTAACTTGGCCTGCTGTTCGCCGACCACAACGCCAAGAATCGTGACCGTGTTGCTAGCGCTGCCAGAGGCCGGTGCTTCTTCGGCAGAGCTGCAGGCAGTGAGTAAAACGGCCAGCAGCCCTGCGGCCCCGTATCGATAGCTGACCCTTTGAAAATTGTCGAGAATCATAGCTTAAATGAGGCTGTCCTAAATGACAGCGTCTCTTGGGTTTTGACTGGTCAAGAAAGTGCATCCTTCATCTTAGTGGCTTCTCTAAAGGCTGCCCGTCTCCTGGCGGAACCAGGCCGGACAAGTGATACAAAACGTTACCTACTGTAGTATTTGTCCATTAGTAGATGCGCTACGGTGCTATCGGGTAGGCGCTTAGCCTGCTGTCAGTTAAAACAGTCTTGCTTTTTTATGCCCCACAGTTCGTTAGAACAATCTCACTCAGCGATGGCCCATTGGGATCCTTGGATTGTGTCGGTCGAGGATGGCTACCGCGCCTTTTATCTGAGCGGCCAGCCCAATCAGGTGCCCTGGTGGAAAACCAGCTGGATTGGCGCAGCCGCTTCACCCGATCTAAAGCAGTGGACAGATCTAGGTCCGGTCTTGGAGCCCTTAAAGGACGAAGGCTGGGAATCGGGTCGGCTGTTTGCCGGCAGCTGCGATCGCAAAGACGGACGGTACTATCTCTTCTATTCAGCGGCGAGCGCTGAGCATTACACACAAGAGAAGATTGGTCTTGCCACCTCAGTAGATGGGCTGACCTGGCAGCGTCGGCCAACGCCGCTGCTATCGCTGGCTTCAGATATCTCCTGGTATGGTCCCTGTAATCGCACCGGGCATTTGCACTGGCGCGATCCGGCCGTGATTCAAGATGAGGTTAGCCAGAAATACTACCTCTACTTTTGTGCCTCGCTGGCGCTGCCGGGTGCCTACCAGGGCGGGCTAGGGCTAGCAGTCGCAGACGATTTAGCCGGCCCGTATCAGCTGCTGCCGCCCGCGATTGGCCCAATTGAAAATGCGAACGACTGGCCGTTTTACCATTTGGAGCGGCCGCAGATTTTGTCTATAGCGGGTCGATATCATCTGTTTTTCTCCTGCTTTAAAGAATTTGTTAATCCGCAGTGGTTAGCGCGCGTCGGGGCGGATCGCGTCACGGATTCAACCCTGTATTGGTACATTGCCGATCGCCTGACCGGCCCGTTTGAACCTGCTGCTGAGCTGCCGACTGTGCCAGGCAGTGAGAAAACCGGGCTCTACGGTACGCAGTTCTTTGCCCCTCAAAAGAGAGTCTTGCCGCCCTGCCAGCAGATGGTCTATGGTTGGTACCACCGCACCTATCGGCTAGCCATCTCGCAGGAGTACCGCGCGCTGTGGCAGGGCGATCAGGTGAGCATTGAGGAGAGCTAGTTCTCTGGCCAGCTGTTCTCGATGCTCTCTAGCACGCGCTCAACTGGCGTACCGGCAACAAAGTCGACAATGCCCGACCAGAAAGTGCCAGTTCCCACGGTGCCGGGCATCATATCCGAGGCATCAAAGCGAATCGTCTCAGCCGTGGTGAGAAACTCCGCTTCCTTGCGGCTGACCGGGTCCGGGTAGACCTCTAGGCTGACTTCTTGATGCGGTGATAGAAAGCCACCGGCTTCAGCCCAGATTTCGTGCGGCGTCGGCGTGGCCAAATATTCCATCAGCGCCTGCGCCTCGGGCGTATCGTTAAACATGGCAAACACATCGCCTGCCACTAAGACCGGTGCGCCAAACGCTTCATCAATGGCTGGTAGCAAGAAGACGTCAATGTCTTCGCCCAGGACGGCCTCTTCTGGAAAGAAGCTGGCAATGAAGTTGGCCTGACGATGCAGATAGCAGCCGGGCGGCTCGTTAAATAGCCCCTGCGGAGAATCGCCAAACGGCGTGCTGATTGCGCCGACCGAGCCGCCGACCACATAGTCTGGGTTAAGAATGACCTCGCCAAACGTATTAAAGGCCGTCTCTACCTGCGGATCGTTGAACGGGATTTCGTGACTGACCCACTGGTCATAGACCTCTGGGCCAGCCGTGCGCAGCATGATGTCTTCCACCCAGTCAGTGCCAGGCCAGCCGGTAGCATCACCGCTCTCTAAACCAATGCACCAAGGCGTTTCGCCATCGGCCACAATCTGATCGCTCAGGGCCATCAGCTCATCCCAGGTTTCTGGAATCTCGTAGCCCTGTGCTTCGAAGGCAGCAGGACTATACCAGACTAGGCTCTTGACCGAGGCGCGATACCAGATGCCATAGAGCGCATCGTCGATTGTGCCCAGCTCTAGCCAGGTCTCTGGATAGGCTGCTGCCAGCGTTTCCCGCTCCATAAACTCGGTGATTGGCACCAGCTGACCGGCTCTAGCAAAATCGGCCATCAGGCCCGGCTGCGGAAACATGGCAACGTCTGGCGCATCGCCCGACTCCACCCGCACCGGCAGCAGCGTTGCAAAGGCGTCGGTGCCCTCATAGATGACATCAATGCCGGTTTCTGCTTCAAATGGCGCTAGCGCTTCTTCTAGCTTGGCCTGCTGTTCGCCGACCACCACGCCTAAAATCGTGACCGTGTTAGCGCTGTCTTCGCCGCCGTCGCTGCTAGAGCCACCGCCTTCGCAGGCCGTCAGCAATCCAGTTGACAAAAGGGTAAAGCCAAGTCCGAGCCATACGCTCCGACGCAGTGAGTATGTCATCTTAAAGTCCTATTCACGATTCGACTGACTATTTTTCCACCATAGGCGGCCTGATCGGGTTAATGCAAAGTCGAGTTCTTTACAGACTGCAGCAGGTATGGGCGCGATCGCAACTAATAGCGCATAGGTCAATAGGTTAGGCTGAGCGGAGTCGAAGGGTGCCCAGACTTAAAACCCGGTCGCTTTGTACAATAGTGCGGTGAAGCCACAGCCTATTCGACATGCACCAAACAGACCTGTTTCCTGAGGAAGCGCCTCAGCTACCACCCTACACCGTGCGCGAAAGTAGCCGTGCCAAGCGCGTTTCCATTAGGGTTTCAATCGAAGGCGACGTCGAAGTCGTGGTGCCGTCCCGCTTTGACCGCAAGCAGCTGCCCGAAATGATGCAGCAGCGCCGCGACTGGATCTTGAAAACGCAGGCCAAGCTCAAGGCAGAGCGAGCCGATACAGTCGAAGACTGGGATACCGAGCAGCCCGAGCAGCTAGACCTGCAGGCCATTTCTGAAGTCTGGAAAGTTGCCTATCAGGCGCATCGCAGCCCGACGCTGTGCATCCCAGGACGCGGCAAAACGCTAAAAATTCGCGGGCGGGTTGACCATTTACCCACCTGCCACGAGCTGCTGCGCCAGTGGCTCACCCACAAGGCCCACAAAGCCCTCATTCCTTGGATGCGACAGCTCAGCTTTGACATTGACCTACCCTTTAAGCAGATCTCCATTCGCGGCCAGAAGACCCGCTGGGCCAGCTGCTCCGAGCGCAAAGACATCAGCCTCAACTATAAGCTGCTATTTCTACCCCAGCCGCTGGTCGAATACGTGCTCATTCACGAACTCTGCCATACCGTCCACATGAACCACTCCAAGCAGTTCTGGCAGCTGGTAGAAGCAAAGCAGCCTGACTATCTGCTGCACCGGCAGGCGATTAAGAAAGGCTGGCAGTACGTACCGAGATGGCTGGAAACGTGATCTCACTCCAGACGCCTCACAGCGGCTATCACTGGGATGGCTCAGCGCGGCGCTTTTTTGAAGGCTGGTATTTTCGGGTGACGCTGCCTACCTATGGTCAGTCGTTTGCCTTTATGTATTCGATTGATGATCCGGCTGGTGGGATGCCCCAGAGCGGCGGCGCGGCGCAAATTTTAGGGCCGAATGAAGCCTATTTCTGTCGCACATTTCCAAATGTGAAGGGGTTTTGGGCTTGGCGCGATCGCATGGGTCTGGGTCACTGGCGCGACTCGTCTGCTCAGTCTAGCTATCTACCCCTAGATACCTTTTTTCAAACCGTCCGCGAAGGCTATCAGGTGACCGCGACGCTGCACCAAGGCCAGCTCATAGACCCGACTGGCCCAACCGCTGCCTGGCAGTATGAAACCACGCCTGTCTATGGCTGGGGCGATGCCAGTAAGCCACAGCGCTCAACGGCCGGCTGGCTTTCACACCTGCAGATTTTTGAACCCGGCTGGCAGGTGCTAATGGCCCACGGCCTGGCCACTGGCTGGATTGACTGGCAGGGTCAGCGCTACGAATTTCAAAATGCGCCAGCCTACGCCGAGAAAAACTGGGGCGGTGCCTTTCCCACCCAGTGGTTTTGGCTACAGTGCAATGCCTTTGAAGCTGAGCCTGACCTAGCCGTCACCGCCGCTGGCGGCATTCGTCAGGTCTTGACCCGTCAGGAAGCAGTAGCGCTGATTGGCCTACATTACCAGGGCAAATTCTACAAGTTCTTCTCCTCTCAGACGCCGCTGGCTTGGGAGGTTGCGCCCTGGGGCCGCTGGCAGCTCACTGCCGAAAACGAAACGCATCGGCTGACGCTGGTTGGCAAAGCCCGTGATGCTGGCGGCTGGGTGCGCGTCCCCACTCGCTAGGGGCTGCAGTTTCTCGCAGCCGCGATCGCAGCTTGCGGATCTTCCTGCTGCGACACATCGAGCCGAATTGTTTTGAACGATCGCACGGACAGCGGGCAAAACTCAAGCT
>JAAHIA010000108.1 GCA_010671975.1 Leptolyngbya sp. SIO4C1
CGACACCTCCCAAGCCGGGGCTGCCGGCTCGGCTATATAAGTCACAATAGGTAGCGCGGTAACCTGCAAAATCAGACATATGCCCTGCTTATATTGTGAATAATGTCAACCTAGCAGCGGGCAAATACAATCATTCTTGTTGTTTGCGCTATGGATGACTTCAGTCGGGCGGTGATTGATTCCGTACTGGAGTTGACAAATTTGCGCTTATCGGCATCTGGCCGCAGCTAGGCGCTGAAGTGATTTCGCCTACAGACGACGCTGAGGAAGCATTTGCCAAGGCGGTTGAATATCTAAACTCTGGCTGTCAGGAAGTTTGGCTGCTGCTGCCGGAAGCGCATCATATCTTTGTGCAAACCTATGAGCGGCGACTTTGGCTCACGGCGGACGGGGTGAAAACGCAAAAGGTTCTACCAGGGTTCACGATTAGTCTTGACCAGCTACTAGGCGATCGCATCGCTTAGCTAGCGCAGAATTCTTGATTAAGTTATTTCTTAGCAAGTTAAGAAACGGCAAATATTGCCCCTAACGACAGAACCGCCTGTCCACAATAAGAAAATAGGCGAGGAAAATAGGCGATTAAACGTTGGGGAGGACCGCTTATGGCGTCAGCTGCGCTGCGCAATCCAAAAGTGACCGTTGTGGGTGCTGGCAATGTTGGGGCGACGCTGGCCCAGCGCATTGCCTATCGCAATTTGGCTCACGTGGTGCTGATTGACATTATCGAAGGGCGTCCGCAGGGGCTGGCGCTGGATCTAAGAGAGTCGCAGCCTATCGAGCCCGGCAGCTACAGCATCACCGGCACCAACGACTACGCTGATACGGCCAACTCAGACGTCGTGGTTGTGACCGCCGGGCTGCCCCGCAAGCCGGGCATGTCGCGTGATGACCTGGTGCAAACCAACGGCAAAATTGTGATTGACGTCGTGCGGCGGGCGATCGCAGTGTCTCCCCAAGCCCGGTTTATCATCGTCACCAACCCGCTGGATGTGATGGCCTATCTAGCTTGGCGGGTTAGCGATCTGCCTAGCCACCGGGTTATGGGCATGGCCGGCATTCTGGATTCGGCTCGGTTCCGCAGCTTTATTGCCGAGGCGCTGCGGGTACCTGCTCAAGACGTACAGACGATGGTGCTAGGCGGGCATGGCGATTTGATGGTGCCCCTGCTGAGCCATACTACCGTCAGCGGCATTCCGGTAGAGCAGCTGCTAGAGGCAGCAGCGCTAGAGCGGCTGGTCGAGCGCACGCGCAACGGCGGGGCAGAAGTAGTCAATCATCTCAAAACGGGCGGTGCTTTTTATGCCCCGGCTGCCTCAGCCGCCGTGATGGTAGAAGCCATCGTGCGCGATCGCGCGCGGCTGCTGCCGCTGTCGGCACATCTAGACGGTCAGTATGGGCTCTCAGACGTGTTTTTAGGCGTGCCCTGTCGGCTGGGCTGCGCCGGCATCGAGGCCATTTTAGAGCTGCAGCTGGCCGATCGAGAACAGTCGGCGCTGGCCGCCTCAGCCCGGTCAGTGCAGCAAACGCTGCAGGCCGCGTTGCCGCTGCTAGAGCGCCATCCGGCGGTGGCTTAGCGCTAGCCGTCAATGCTTAGGCCGACTGCTCGGCGCGCTCCATCAAAATCTGGTGGGTGCTGCGCTCGGGCTCGTCCGGTTTAGGATGGCGCTGGCGATATCTGCTATCGGGCTGCATTTCCCAAGCCTGGCGGTTGTCGTTGAGCGAAATGTTGAGAATTTCTAGCAGCTCTTTGCGCAGCTGCCGATCCTCAACCGGCGTCACCGCTTCTACGCGCCGATCGAGGTTGCGCGGCATCCAGTCGGCGCTGCCGATGAAAAACTGCGGATTGTCATCATTGTAAAAGTAAAAAATGCGGGAATGTTCTAGAAACCGACCGATGATGCTGAGCACGCGGATATTCTCGCTGACGCCTTTGATGCCTGGCATTAGGCAGCAGATGCCGCGCACGATCAGGTCAATTTTGACGCCTGCCTGCGAGGCGTGATACAGATTTTGAATGATGGCCGGATCGACAAGAGAATTCATCTTGGCGATGATGTGCGCCTTCCGTCCGGCCTTAGCATGAGCGGTTTCCTGCTCAATTAGGGCCGTCATGCGATCGCGCAGCGTCACCGGCGCAATCAGCAGTTGACGAAACCTCTGCTGCCTGGAGTAGCCGGTTAAGTAGTTAAACAGCTCAGTCAGATCGGCCCCAAGCGCTTCTCGACAGCTCAGCACGCCTAGATCGGTATACAGCCGAGCTGTTTTAGGATTATAGTTGCCGGTCCCAATATGTACGTAGCGACGGATAGTGTCTTTTTCGCGGCGGACAACAAAGACGACTTTAGTATGTGTCTTTAGCCCCATCAGGCCGTAGACTACGTGTACACCGGAGCTCTCTAAGGTGCGTGCCCAGTTGATGTTGTTTTCTTCATCAAAGCGGGCCTTCAGCTCAACTAGAGCCACCACCTGCTTGCCATTGGCAGCCGCTGAAATCAGCTGATTGACAATTGGGGAGTCGCCAGAAGTTCGATACAGCGTCATCTTAATGGCTAGCACGTCCGGATCGTGGGCTGCCTGAGTGATAAACTGCTGCACCGTTGCCGAGAAAGACTCATAGGGATGATGTACCAGCCGATCCTGCTGACGGATGAGTGAAAAGACGTCGGTATCACTATCGCCTTCATTCATGTAGGCCAGCTTCCAAGCCTTGGGAATAACGGGTGACCATTTCGGGTCTTTGTGTTCTGGCAGCGGCAGGCTCATGAGCGACATTAAGTCACCCAGGCCAATGGGACCCTCGACATCGTAAACATCGGCTTCAATCAGTCCCATCTCTTGCATCAGCGTCGAGCGCACATCGTCCGACGTGGAAGCTTCCATCTCCATTCGCACTGCCGAACCGCCCAGCCGCCGCTTGCGCAGCTCCTGCTCAATTGCCAGCATCAGGTCGTCGGCCTCATCTTCTTCGACCGCCAAATCAGCGTTGCGCGTGATCCGAAAGGCGTAGTAGGCCTCAATTTTCATCCCTGGAAACAAGAAGGACAGGTTGCGAGCAATCACCTGCTCCATTGGTACTGCTGCCCAGTGACAGCATTTACCCTTCGGGCTCGGGCACAGCTCGGGCGGTAGCATAGCAAAGCGAGGCAGCACCTTGGGCACCTTGACCCGAGCAAAATGTGATTCTTCAGACTCTTGCTCTTTAATGACAACCGCCAGGTTGAGGCTGAGATTTGAAATGTAGGGAAACGGATGTCCTGGATCAACCGCTAACGGCGTCAGTACTGGAAAAATCTGCTCCTCAAAATAGGTTTCAAAGTAAGCTTTTTGCTTTGAATTGAGATCGGCATAGTCGAGCAGGTAGATGCCGTTTTCTTTGAGCTGCGGCCGCAGAACAGTTTGAAAAACTTCGTGCTGCTTGGTGAAGCTCGGTCGAAGCTTTTCACTGATGGCGTTGAGCTGCTCTTGCGGCGTACGGCCATCGGGAGTGCGCTTATTGACGTTGGCATGAATTTGCTGCTTAATCCCAGCCACGCGCACCATGAAATACTCGTCGAGATTGCTGCAGAAAATGGCCAAGAACTTTAGTCGCTCTAACAGCGGCGTGCGCTCATCGATGGCTTCATGCAGCACGCGCTCGTTGAAAGCTAGCCAGCTTAGCTCGCGGCTGGTGTAGTACTTGGGATCGCTAAGATCGATGCTAGCTTTACCGCTTGCCTTGCTGTCTGCTTTGCTGTCTGCTTTGCTATCTGAGGCCTGAACTTTTGCCATAGTGCTTAGAAAACCTCGTCTTCGCGACCAATCCACCATTCGCCTAGCTTCATCAGATCGGTGTGAATATCTGCGACCTGTCTAGCGTAGGCTTCATCAGAGAGCTCGTGACGGCGCTCTTGCAGTTTCTTGAGCCGTAGCTGAATCAGCAGCCAGGGCTTACTGATACCATCTGTGGCTTCGATGTATTTGGCTAGGGCTTCGCTATCCATAGGCTCGATAGGTAGATATCTCTACCTTACTGAAAATCCAGACGTTGAGCGATGCTTAGGCGTAGAAAGCCGACAGCAAAAGAGGGCTTGGCAACTTGCCAAGCCCCCATTCGCGTTATGAGCTAGCTGCTGCTAGCGCTTGAGCTGCTCAAGCCATTCGCGCAGCTGCTCCCCGGCAACATCGCGGCCGCCCAGCCCAAAGGCAATGGCGATCGCAACGGCAACCGCTCCCAGCAGTAGACCAAAGGCCAGGTTGACGATGCTAGCCGCAATGCCAATCTGCCGCAGCGCCAGCGCGCCTACGAAGGCAATCACCGCTATCCGAGCGACCTGGGCCACCGTGCCAGCAGAGCTATTGCTCATAGAGTTGCGCACCAGTCGGTAAACCAGATTCGCCGCGTACAGGCCAATGGCAAAGATCACAACGCCCACCAGTACCCGCGCTGAAATCGCTAGAATAGCGCGCACGATAGCGGTTAGCTGCGGGAAGTTGAGAATCTCTGTGGCAGTAACCACGCCAAACAGCACAATGCCCACCAGCGCAATGATGCCGACAATCTCGGAAGGTGACTTGCCAGGTGCCGGCTGAACGGTCGTCACTGGCTCGCCCTCTGCTAGCGGCGGCGTCGAAGTAGGACTGGTAGAGGCCATTGTTGGCATACCGGTCGGTGGACCCGGCGGCGGCGGGGAGGTGGTCAGCTCCTGCAGCCCTAAAATGTCAAAAATGCCGTCAAAGCCAACGCTAGACAGCAGGTTGCTCACTAGATCGGCAACAAACCGACCGATGAAGTAGAAGACAACCACCACTGCCAGTGCCGCTAGCACCTGCGGCAGAATAAACAGGATGCGATTGAGCATATCAATCGCCGGCTCAGAGATTGCCTCAATGTTGAGCTCCTCTAGCGCCGCGATCGCAACCGGGATCAAGATCAAGACGTAGACCACGGTGCCGGTCAGGCTGGATAGCGAGATGCCGCTGCCACTCGGCGTAGTGGAGAGGCCAAACTGACGCCCGAGGTTATCCACCCCTGAAGCTGCGAGCAAATTAGTAACGATGCCGCGCACAATTCGCGCCACCAGCCAGCCAATCGCAAAAATAATCGCGGCTGTGATAATTTGCGGAATCGCAGAGAGGAACTCGTTGATCAAACTTTCGACTGGTGCAAGCAGCCCTTGCAGATCGAGCGCACTGAGAATCAGCGGCAAGAACAGCAAAAAGACAAACCAGTAGAGGACATTAGCCAGCGTCTCGCTCAGATTGAACGAAGTGCCGCTAGAGTCCACGCCTGTCTGCTCAGAAATCCGCTCATCTAGATTTACCTGCGCCAGCCCTCGCGTAACCGCTAGCTTCACCACCGTGGCAATCACCCAGGCCACTGCGAGTAGCAAGGCTGCACCGGCAATTCTGGGCAGATATTCCAGAATGGTTGAGAGCAAATCATTAAGTGGCTCTGACACCACTGTCAGATTTAGCGTATTCAGCACCGCCACCAGCGTGAACAGAATCACTAACCAGAAAACAGCGGTACTTGCCCACTTCTCAGTTGGCATATCGCTGGGCGAGCGGCCGCTAATCCAGCCAGCGATGCGATCGTCCAGGCTCGTGCGTTTGAGAATGCTGCTCACTACCCACGACGCGACAAACGCAATGACGATGCCAATCGCCAGAATCAACAGCGCCCCAATTAGGGTTGGCAGAAATGCGCCCATCTGCGCTGTGAAAGAATTTGTAAATTCGGTAAGGGAATCGGTTTGGGCTATCCTCAGAAATGCATCTGCAGGAATTAAGCCACTCCTCACCCCCATTAGCTCATAGAGTTGAGTCATCTTCTTGTGCCTGATGAAAGTCAGCGCTACCCCGTAGCACCTTTGGGTACCAGAGCAGCATAAGAGATATCGCTAAGCGTATCGCTATTTGATCAATTTTTCTCCGCGAAAATACTATTATTAGCAGAATTTGTAATAATCGCTTGTACTCTTGTGTACATCTTTGAACTTCGCGCTCACGGTAAGAAAAAACAAGCTTAGCAGCATAGAGCCACCCGTGCTCAAAAGGTTACGCAGAAAATATTGCGTAGAAATAAAAATGACAGGCTGATGTCAGCCTGTCATCTCTCATAAGAAATAGATATGAGCTATCAGATTTGAGTAGCGCGCTTAGCCTGGGCTGTCGGCAGCCGAGTCTTCCGAGCCTGCTGTGGGCGTCTCAATGTCCGTGGCGCTAATTTCTTCCAGGGTTTCAACGATGGCTTCGGTCGTCTCGGCGACCGAGTCGGCTGAGTCCTCCTCGGTCTGCAGCTCTGGGATAATCGCAACGGCCGCGATCGCATCGTCGTCATCTAGCCGCTGCAGGTGCACGCCGGTGGCCATGCGCGACTGCACCGAAATGGCGCAGACGGCCTGACGAATAATGATACCTCGGTTGGTTACCAGCATCAGCTCGTCCTGCGGGCTGACTACGCGCAGCGCCACCAGTTCGTCCTTTTTCTTACGGAATTTCATGCCGACCAAGCCCATGCCGGCTCGGTTCTGCAGCCGAAAATTGTTCACCGGTACGCGCTTGCCCAGTCCGGCCCCGGTAATCACTAACACCCAAGGACCTTCGCTACAGTCCTCGGCATTTTCCACCTCGTCGGCTTCGCTGTCTATGAGGTCGGCCTCGTCCGCTGCGATCGCGGCAGTCACCTGCGCCGGTAGAATATCCATGCTAATCAGGTTATCGCCATTGCGTAGCGACATTGCTCGCACCCCTTTAGTCGGTCGCCCGAGCGGCCGCAGCTGGTCGTGATTGGCCTGAAAGTGAATGGTCATACCGTTGCGCGAGCCGATCAAAATGCTGTCTTCGGAGCGGGCTAACCGCACCCAGCGCAGCTGATCGCCGTCCTCTAGCGAGATCGCAATCAGGCCGTTGGCGCGAATGTTGCTAAAAGCAGCCAGCGCCGTCTTCTTGATAAAGCCGCCGCGCGTCAGCATCACCAGATAGTCATTCTCCGTGAATTCACTGACGCCGATGACCGAGGTGACTTTCTCCTCGCGAGGAATTGGCAGCATCTGCACAATCGGATTGCCGCGCGCTACGCGCGATCCTTCTGGAATTTGGTAGGCGCGCAGCGTGTAGGCCACGCCCCGGTCGGTAAAGAACAGCACATGGTCGTGAGTGCAGCAGGTGATGAAATGCTCGATGCCGTCATCATCTTTCATCTTTGTGCCCGACTTGCCGCGCGTGGCTCGATTCTGCGCTTCGAACGTATTCACCGGCATCCGCTTGATGTAGCCCTGCTCGGTGACCAGAATCACCACCTGCTCATTGGCAATCAAAGAGATATCAGTGAGCCCGTCTTCGCCAGCCTGAATGTGCGTGCGTCGCTCGTTGGCGTGGGATGCTCGCAGCTGCTGCAGCTCGTCTTCGATGATGGCAAGGATGCGATCTCGCTTAGCCAAAATATCGCGCAGATCGGCAATTTTAGTCTGCAGCTCCTCATGCTCTTTTTGAATCTTTTCAGACTCTAGCGCGGTGAGGCGACGCAGCTGCATTTGCAAAATCGCATCGGCTTGCACCTCAGACAGCCCAAAGGACGCGGTTAGCTCCTGCTTGGCGGTGGCCGTATCGGCCGCATGGCGGATCAGCGCAATCACCGCATCGAGGTTTTCTAGCGCAATCAAATAGCCCTGCAAAATATGGTCGCGCTCTTCGGCCTTGCGCAGCTCGTACTGCGTCCGCCGCGTAATCGTCTCAACCCGAAAGTTGATAAAGACTTCTAGGAACTGACGCAGGCTGAGCAGCTGCGGCTCGCCATCGGCAATTGCCAGCATGTTAACGCCGAAATTATTCTGCAGCGGCGTTTGCTTATAGAGGTTGTTTAGCACCACCTTCGGGTAGGCGTCGCGCTTCAGCTCAATTACCACGCGCATGCCGTCGCGATCGCTTTCATCGCGAATGTCAGAGATGCCGTCTAGCTTGCGATCGTTGACCAGCTCTGCGATCTTTTCAATCAGCGCGGCCTTGTTGGTCTGATAGGGCAGCTCGGTGATGATAATCGCCTCGCGATCGGGCCGACCCCGCTGCTCTAGGGTCTCAATTGTGGCGACGCCGCGCATCGTTACCGAGCCGCGCCCAGTGGTGTAGGCATCGCGAATGCCGCTGCTGCCAATAATCAGACCGCCCGTCGGAAAGTCTGGCCCTGGCACATGCTGCATCAGCTCTAGGCTGGTAATTTCCGGATTGCGAATCAGCGCAATCACGCCGTCAATCAGCTCACCCAGATTGTGGGGCGGAATATTGGTGGCCATGCCCACCGCAATGCCAGAAGACCCGTTCAGCAGCAGCTGCGGTACCCGTGCTGGCAGCACCGTCGGCTCCTGCTGCGAGCCGTCAAAGTTATCCACAAAATCGACGGTGTCAGACTCGATGTCGGCCAGCATGGCAGCGCTGGTCAGCGCCTGCAGACGACATTCGGTATATCGCATCGCCGCTGGCGGGTCGTTGTCAATCGAGCCAAAGTTGCCGTGCCCGTTAATCAGCGGTGCCCGCATTGAGAAGTCTTGAGCCATGCGCACCAGCGCGTCATAGACGGCGGTATCGCCATGCGGATGATACTTACCCAGCACCTCTCCCACAACGCGAGCGCACTTACGGAACGGCCGATCTGAGGTGAGCCCCAGCTCATGCATGGCATACAAAATGCGACGATGCACAGGTTTGAGACCATCCCTAGCGTCTGGAAGCGCTCGCCCTACGATTACGCTCATGGCGTACTCTAGGTAGGATCGAGACATCTCATTGCGCAGATCAGTAGGAACAATCCGCTCTTGAGGGCTGCTCATACAGTAAAAAACTCCAAAATGTCGAGAAAATCCACACTAAACCGGCAAATTCTCAAGAATGCTCGGTCTAACGGCTGCAATTTTTCAAATTTTCGTGAAGTACGTGTAATATTCTATCACATTTTTCAGCTTCCCAAAGCTGCGGCTACGCTTGAGCTGAGCCCATTTCAAGCCGCTGCGCAGTGCCAGTTACCGCGAGGGTTGAGTGAAAATGACAGCTACGATTGCCGTTCTCTATGACGATGCGTTTCTACAGCACGATACCGGCGTTGGACATCCCGAAAACGCCGGACGGCTAACGGCCGTGCAGCGCCACCTGCGCTCTGCTGCCTGGTCAGACTCGCTGCAGTGGCAAACGCCAACGCCGATTGATCGGCGCAGTCCGCTGCCCTGGGTAGAAGCGGTTCACGCTCCGCAGTATGTCAGCGCGCTCAAGGCCTTTGCCGAGCGGGGCGGCGGCTACCTCGATGGAGATACGGTGGTGTCGCCCCAGAGCTATGCGATCGCGCTGCTGGCAGTGAATGCCTGGCTCGATGCTGTGGACTGGGTCAGGCAGCAGCCCTCACCGGCCTTTGTGCTAGCGCGGCCGCCGGGCCATCATGCTATGCGCGATCGCGGCATGGGCTTTTGCCTGTTTTCCAACGCTGCGATCGCGGCTCACTATGCCCTAGCCCAGCCTGATATTGGCCGAGTTGCCATCCTCGACTGGGACGTGCATCACGGTAACGGCACCCAGGCGCTAGTCGAAGCTAATCCGCAGATTGCCTACTGCTCGCTGCATCAGTCGCCCGCCTACCCCGGCACGGGGCAGAGCTCAGAGCATGGATTGCATCAAAATGTGAGGAATATCCCGATGCCGGCCGGTAGTCAACTGAAAGACTATGCAGCGGCTTTCGAGCATGAGGTAGTGCCGTTTATTCAAGCTGTGCGGCCCGATCTGCTCATGGTTAGCGCCGGCTACGATGCCACAGCGGCCGATCCGCTTGCCAGCATAGCGCTGCAGCCCGACGACTATGGCGTCTTGACTCAGCACTGTCGGTCGCTAGCGCCGCGACTGCTGTTTGGTCTAGAAGGCGGCTATGACTACGAGGCGCTGGCTCAGTCTGTTGCGGCAACGCTGACCGCCTGTTTGTAAAAATTTGGGAGCTGATCATGGCTGAACTGAGCGATCGCGCGCTGAGTGTCCTGCAGGTGCTAGCCGACTCTGAGGCGCTCACGTCTGATCTTGAGCTGCAAGCAGCGGCGGCCGCTGCCGTCACTCGCCTAGCTGAGTCTGCGCTGACGGCTGAGCAGCTTCAGGCTCAAGTCGAGACCGTAGTGGCTGCTTTCAAATCTGGTGTAACGTCGCTGCCCGAGCCTATTTCAGCTGTCGTCGTCGCCGCTGCGGCCGAGGTGCGCAGCTGGCTGCAGACACAGCAGAACAATCTGCTCAACGGGCTCACGGCCTACGTGCAGCAGTTCTCACCGGCGGTTGCCGACCTGACTGACATTGCGGGTACGCTGATTGCCATACTCAACGACGGTCGCACGACGATCCCCGAGGGGCGGTGGCTGCTGCAGACCGTCCTGCAGCAGTTTGATCTAGCGCAGGCCGTTCAGACTTGGGTGCCGCCCGAGTGGTTTGCGATCGCGCAGCGGGTCTTTCAATATCGGCAGAACGCCGGCTTTGAGGCCACCGTCTTTGCTGTTGCTCAAGCCTATTTGCAAAAGTTTCAGTCGCTGCTGACGCCGCAGCTGATTGAGCATATTCTCAAAGAAGGCAGCCTCACCATCGATCCACAAGAGCTTTTAGACGGTAATTTAGACGCGCTGGCCAACACCCTCTTCTTC
This sequence comes from Leptolyngbya sp. SIO4C1, assembly GCA_010671975.1. GTDB lineage: Bacteria > Cyanobacteriota > Cyanobacteriia > Phormidesmidales > Phormidesmidaceae > SIO4C1. Next base: position 10,635 of record JAAHIA010000108.1, read on the forward strand.
AAAATTCAGCTGCTAGAAGCCTCACCGCCCGTTACGAAGACGGATGAGGCCATTGCCGAACAGGTGCATGAAGCCGTACAGCGCTTCCATGACCGCAGTTCGGCGGCCGTTGATCTCTCTGTGCCGGTCAGTACCGGCGACCTCTCAGTTGGCAGCCCTTGGATAGTTGAGCCGCCTGCCGATCGCCTAGATCTGTGACTTTGCTTTGACTTTCTTAACACAGTCTCAAACTGTGACTTTACTTAACAAAAAAGCGAGCTAACCTCTCTGGAGCGTTCTCTTCACTGGCCGCGTTTGCTAAACCGAACGGTGTCGGTTCGCTCAGCCAAAGGCTGCTCAGCCTGCCAAGACTGGTCTGGAGAAAGGCTGGCGCTGCTTGAAGCGGGTCAACTATTTTTGTCTATTGTCCCTATTTTTATAAATAAAGATTTAAAAAACTGTATAAATCGATCTTTTTAGTATTTTTGAGGGTTTTTAGGATTTATGATCCCTTTTAATGCTTTTTAGCCGTTCTGGCTGCCATTTAAGCCCCGATCTATTTGACTGGCAGCTTTCTTTAGCTCGCTGTATTGCCCATAATGCGAGACGTACCTCTATGTCACACTCTCCCTCTCTTGACCGAGAGATTTTGAAGACAGCCACTAGGAGACGATTGCCTTGAAACTTTCTGTTTACGGTAAAGGCGGTATCGGTAAATCCACGACCAGCTGCAATATCTCAGTTGCGCTGGCTAAGCGCGGTCGTAAAGTATTGCAGATTGGCTGCGACCCCAAGCACGACAGCACCTTCACGCTGACCGGTTTTTTGATTCCGACGATTATCGATACGCTGCAGGAAAAGGACTATCACTACGAGGACATCTGGCCTGAAGATGTGATCTACAAAGGCTACGGTGGCGTCGACTGCGTTGAAGCCGGCGGTCCTCCGGCTGGGGCCGGCTGTGGCGGCTATGTGGTCGGTGAAACGGTCAAGCTGCTCAAAGAGCTCAATGCCTTTGATGAATACGACGTCATCCTGTTTGATGTTCTAGGGGATGTCGTTTGCGGTGGGTTTGCTGCGCCGCTCAACTACTCTGACTACTGCATGATTGTTACCGACAATGGCTTTGATGCGCTGTTTGCTGCTAACCGTATTGCTGCTTCGGTCCGCGAAAAGGCTCGTACTCACCCGCTGCGGCTAGCTGGCCTGATTGGCAATCGCACTTCCAAACGCGACCTGATTGACAAGTACATTGAGTCGGTCCCCATGCCGGTGCTAGAAATTTTGCCGCTAATTGAAGATATTCGCGTCTCGCGAGTCAAAGGCAAAACTATTTTTGAAATGGCCGAAACCGACCCGTCACTTGAGCCTGTCTGTCAGTACTACTTAAATATTGCTGACCAGATACTGGCTGGTCCCGAAGGGGTTGTGCCCAAAGATGCCGCTGACCGTGAGCTGTTTGCCCTGCTATCAGATTTCTATCTCAACCCGCCGGCAGAGGCCCAGCCCAAAGATGAGCTTGACCTGATGATGGTTTAGCCAGACCCAATGTTCTAAAGTGCTTAGTTCAAGGCGATAGGGATTTCTGTTAAAAAGCTAGAAACCTCTAGTCAGGAAGACCCATAAGTGCTAGATTGCTGCGATGTTGGGCTAGATGACCGATAACCTCGACAGTGGATATCCTCATTTGCCCTTCCTATCGCAGTTTCATCAAAGCCCGAACTATGGCCTTCTTTGAGAACTTCACATCGGTTATTCGCCAAAAGTGGTTAGACTACGTTCGAGCTAACCGCCCCTGGTTAGAAATTCAGATGAACGAAACTTC
>JAAHIA010000109.1 GCA_010671975.1 Leptolyngbya sp. SIO4C1
TTCTTTGCCATCGACATAAACCAACACAAACGTTCCCCCTTTGGGCACGCCGCCGAGGGGTTCCATGCCCGGATGTTGCTCGGCAAAATTATGGAAAAGATGCAGTGCTTTGAGTCGTTGTAACCGCTGGAAGTAGACTTCCATCAGCCCTTTGAACTCGAAGTAATTAAGACAATCAGCTGCTTCCCGGTTGATTATGGGGATTGGGATATCTGGCTCAGAAACGTCGTCAGGCACGCCCCTGAGTAAGCCGTAAAGTGTTTCGAAGTTGTGAAATTCTGACTGGGCAATGAAGGGCTCCTGTTGCGGGGACAGCGTGACTGAAAATGGGGTTAACCAAAGTAGCCCTACGGGTAATCGATTTCTGACTTCTCCGGCCTCTCCAGGGGCGGGGATCTCTAACACGTCTGCGACCGCCAGCCGAACAGAGTAAAGGAGTGGGTTATTAGGATTTTGAATGACTTCAAACCAAACTTTCCCCAATCCAAAGCAAGCGGCTAGGGTTTCGCGAATCCGCTGTTGTTCTGAGGCGACCACTGAGGTTGATAGTCCGGAAAAATCGATCAGATCATCGTTGGGTTCAAGGTTTCTCTGGGGTGAAAACCGGGCAATGGGATTATGACTTTGATCAACGACGTAAAGCCAATACCGTTCTGTGGGTTGGTCATCGGCTCCTGTTTGCACCACAAAATTGTAATTTTCAGGATTTTTAGCAAACGCTAAAACCGAATTAACAACCTGCCCCTCCCTTAGGTTCAACAAGCCGGAGGTGTCAGAATTGATAGGCTCGTTAAAGAACTCCCTCTGTAGAGTATTTAGAGAGACGTTGCGAGACCATTCCTCTTTATTTTTATCCCATAGCTTACGGAACTTGTCTTTCATGCGGCCATAATCGGCCTCGAGGTCGTCAAAATGTCCCGACAGCTCAGAATCTTGCAAGGCTTCCACAGAGGGAGACAATTTCAGTGTAATGACATCAAAGGCCTGGTTATAACGCTGCTGGTATGCTTGAATCTCTCGTAGGGCAGTCTCTCGCTCTTCTCCAATGTGGCCTTCGATGCGGTAGAAGTTATAGGCATCCAGGCGATGCACCAGTAAATCAGTGGTAGTTGCAGGTGAGCCGCTGGTTAAAGGATAGAAATAGGCAGGGTGGCGATCGCTGATGCCCTTGCGGCAGGCGTCGTAATTCCAGTAGGGATAGATTTTGGGATAATTCAGGTAGTAGGGAATCGCCTGCTGACTCAAAGGAGCCGAGCGATCAGGGCTGGGCGTAATAGCTAGGGGGGTGTCGTAGAACGGCAGCATGAAAAAGGCATCAGCTTCACATAGTCGGCGCAGGCGATCGTAAAGATGCCGCACCTGCTTCACCCGTTGCTGGTTGCCGTTGTAGATGGGCGGCTGAACAAAGTGATGGCGGTAGGCAGAAGGAACAGGGCAAGGCTCAGCAGTCCCTGGTAAAACGGGCTGCCCCAGCATCAGGAACTTGGGAAAGCGCTTACAATCTGGTGTGCAGTCGTCCATCAAATCAAAGGCAGCTTCCGCTAATTCGTAATAGGCTGCCACGAGTTGACTGAGGTAATCATAAAAATACTGCATGGCATATTGCGCCTCGACCGCTTCCAGTTCGGAGGGGTCGGGCGTTACCGGTGACCAAATGGCTTTCAGCCGTTCTGTTAAGCGACCTTCAAGACCATCGAAATCATCCGTCGTATCGGGATGGAAGGATGAGAAGAAAGGCGAAAAGATGCGGAATAGCTGGTCACAAGCGACTGCAATATCAGTGATCGCGCGATCACAAATCTCGTAGTAGTTTGCCATCAACCCATCAAAATCTTTGATGGCACTGAGTCTTACCGTCGGAATTGATTGGATGCTATTGGGCGGTGTTTCCTCGCCATAGCCAAAGCGGCGCACCTTCAGATCCGGATCGCGCCAGAAAGCTTGTGGAGCCGTCAAAACCGACTCTGTTCCAAACCCCTGCCAGGCAGAGCCTAGTTCATCGAAGGGATAGCCTTGCCGGAACAATCCCTCAGCAGTGAGCTGGTTACCTTCTCCTGCTTTGGGTAGCAAAAAGAACCGAGTGCGGAGGTTGCGATCTAGCCCTCGACTGTCACAATCAGCTAGGCAGGAATCGCGTTTCGTCTCATCGAGTTCGCAGACCACGACGACCACATGAGACGCTACAAATTCTTGAGTGTCGCTGGAGGAGCGATCACTACCGTCCAGATTTTGAGTGAGGGAAAGGCGCTCGTCCGCCTCGGTAGCAAAGAGTTCGAGCACCGGGTAGGTTTTGAAATTCGAACCGTTGCCATTGCCATTATTGTCAGCGCCGGACCCTGCTCCCCCTGACTCTGGGGTGGGTCTGAAGAGTGATTCCGATACATCCACAGTCTGGTAATAGCTCAGGGAGTTTGCTGCTGCGAGGTGAATCAAGTAGCCCTCTGACGTGACGCCACAACCGTGACCCACGTGGATGCTGGTCAGGTCTGACTTGAACTCCACCGTGAGACCGCAGACAATTCCCATGCCGATCAGATAGGTGCGCGTCAGGCGATGATGGCCATCGAGATAGTCGAACAGTCCTTTTAGATCGGTGTGTTTTAAGACCTGATTGGCTTCAAAGACGGGATAGGTGTTTCCGTTGATGTTAATAGTCATGGCACTACGCGTCCTCAGCAGTTCCTAGGGCGGTTTGGTCGAGAATGATTGGGTTGTCATCGGGGTCACTTTCTTCGCAGTCGTGCAGGGTACCCTGCGGGTAGACATTTTCCAGTTGGGTGAGAATGTCGATGAGGTTGGCGAGGCTGCCGGGTAAGTCGCAGGCCGATCCTTCGCAGGCGTTTAAGGAAAATTGCTCAATCCAGTTGCGATAGGCGTGGTCGAATTGATGCATTTGATAAGCGTCAACCCAGCAAATTTTGAGGGCAACATGGGCCGGGGCTTCGAGCCGCAGGGTGCGCTCCACAAAGCGGCGGAAGTTCATGTCTCGGAAGCGCTCGGGCCAGTATGGCAGGACGACGCTGACCCAGAAGGAATAAGGGTCGTAGCTAGTGAGGCATAGATCAGAAGACTCCTCACAGTCCTTTTTTTTGAGAGGAATGGGTAGCAGTTTTTCTAAGGTGGGAGACGGCGGATTAGTTGCTTCGTCATCAACTGCTGTGGATTCTGATGTCTCTTCGGTAGTGGATTCTGCTGGTTCGGGTCTTGAGTCAGTATCCGTTAAAGGCTCACAAGGGGATGGCGGCGGCAGCAGTTGCTGTGGTCGCAATAGGATGTGCTCAAGGACATGGAAGCCCTCATCGTTGAGACATGCCTGCAGGGCGATGATTGCGTCTTCCCGCTCTTTCTCACTGCTGTATTGGACGGCGGGGGTACCCAAAACCGGATATTTGCTACCATTGGTCAGCTCCCAACTAAAGAAGCAAGTACCATCTTCATCATCTATCCGGCGAATATTTTCAGGGTTTTGAGCTAGTTCTATAAGAGTGTTGCTGTATTGCCGAGCAGTTTGCTGCTTTTTTGCATCGGGTTTAGCGGTCGGCGGCGACGGGGCGGGGCGAGTTGCGCGCAACAAGACTGAGTCATCAGCTTCGAAAATTTCACCTACAGTAGGTGGCTCAACGAAATTTGCCTGAACTTCCATTCCCACCGTGCGAATAAACTCACGGAGCTGAGCGATCGCCTGATCCCGTGCCTCAGCAGTGGGATAAAACTGATACTCGTCAACGGTGTCTGGGTAAGGATGAATCGCGATGACCTCAGACGGTGCTTCGGGGCCAGTGTTGGGCAGCGCAATACGGAAGCTGAAGCCACTGGGGGTATCGTACGGAGCGATCGCGTCTGGTTCAAACAAGCGGCCCAGCGCGTCTTGGTAGAACTGAATGGTGGCTGTCGCTGCATTGGGATGGATGGTTATCCCTTGCAACCACACCCGCACATCAGTGTCGCTGAGGGGTTCAACTAGTTGGAATTGATAGCCCGGTTCGTCGCCTTCTATAGCTGTGACGCGGAGTTGGTCTGGCAATTCATTGAGCACTTGGAATGTCTCGACCGGGTCAAGGGCTTCAGCGGTAATCACGATCGGGGTGCCGGATTTGTCAGCGATCGCAAATCCATAAGAGGTACCCTCGATTTCTCCCGACCCGAGATAGCGGTTGAGAAACCGCAGGTTGTCGGCAAATGTCCTGGCAGCTTCCCAGGCAAGGGTTTTGGAGGGATAGCGATTAACACTCCGCAGGGCGACGGGATCGGCTCCTTCGGTCACCGGGAGATCCAAATAGAAGTAGTAGCCACAGTAGGTGCCGGAGATTTCTGTGGTGAAGAAGAAACCTTGTGCGAGTTGCTGCAAACCACGAACAACGGCCCACATTTCAGCTCGACTGCTGTAACGTCTGCCACTGGTTGCGACGACACGCCCATTCTCGGGCTCTCGAAGCTCGAAGCTGAAGGGCTGAGCAGCCGCATTCTGGGCACAGGCAATATTGTCATAGCGCTCATGGAAGTGATCGAGATTTTGCGCCACGGCGAGCGCTGCGGTGAATTGCTCCCGAGCCTCAGCGGCAGTCGCGTAGGTCAGCGTTGGGTTCGGGGCCTCTGGCGAAGGGTTGAGGGGCGGAGACAACAGCGAGCCGCTCTCGAACCGAGTATGTTGATCAGCATCGCAGTCGTAGAAGGCGCAGAAATGCCGGGCTGGTAACTCAAAGCTGTAGCGGGGGCTATCGTCTATCTCAACGATAGGCGTTGCGATAAAGTCAGACAAGTTTTCGCTAAAGCTCAGCCGTAACTGCTGGATTTTGCGATCGCGATCAGCCTCACTGCGATAAAAACGTGGATGCTTCGCCACCAAGATGGGGTTGGCTGTCTCGGTCGAGTTCTCCGTCGCAGGGGCATCATCTGCCGCCGCCTCTTCTGCTGCGGTGACCAAGTTGAAAGAATAAGGACAGTTGCCGAGACTGGTTCGGTGTTGGTAAGGATCGGTCTGCGCTTCGGACTCTGGGGCTGGCATGCCCGCTAGCCGGCGGATCAGGTCCGCTTCGGCTTGGGCGGCTTCAGGGCTGGGCAAGGTGCGCTGGCCGCTACACACGAGTTGGTGCTGGTCGTCATAGATCTCGGCAAAGAATGCCCCTTCGGGATTGGTGATCTCTACTTGCATTTCGGGACGAGCAAGGTAGTAGAGGATTTTAGCGATCGCCGCCTCGCGCTCTAATTCGGTGCTGTAGCCAATCAGATCGCCCTCAGCGGTTTGATGGCGAGCAATGATCTCACCCATTTCATCCCGAATTTCAAAGCCATAGGGATTAGGTATGGACAGATCATCCAAGCGATAGTAGTTAGCGACATCCGTTCCCAAAGCGACCAGGGTGTTGAACGCTTGGCGAGCGGCGTCGGCGTCAGGATACAGTACGACACTAGTCAAGAGCAGCGGTCCGCTGGGTTCGGTAGGGGTGGCTTCAGAATCCTCTACGGGGGCTGTCGTCTCTGCGGTTTCCGGGGTCTCGGTTTCGGGGGATTCGGTTTCCGTTGTTTCTGGGGAGTCCTCGCTTTCTGCCTCCTCGTAAACTTCTGCGGCCAATACATCGACTAATGAGTAAGAAAACTGGCCTTCGACCCCGTCAATCTCGTACGCCGGATCATCATCAATGACACAACTAATCAAGGCTTGCAGAGCTTGGTCGCGTTCTGAAGCCAAAGCGTAATAGGTCGGATGGGTGGCTATGCGTTCTTCACCGCTTACCAGAGCAAAGCTATGGGGACAATCGGTGTCACCATCGTTGAGTAATTGATAGTTGGTTTCCTCGCGGGCTAACTCCAAGAGAGAGGCCCCGGCCGCTTCGGCTGCTGCTGACGATTCATAGGGGATGTCGCCCGCCAAGAGCAAACTTTCTTCTTGGTCAAGGAGTTCGAGATAAATTCCCTCTTCGCGTTCAGAAAATTGCAGGACCAGCTCTTTGTTGACGTAGTTAATGATGTTGCGAATGGCGAGGTCGCGTTCGCAGGCGGTGGGATAGCTGCCGGGGTGGGTAGCAAAGGTGCGGCCCCGGCGATCGGTTAGCGCGAAGCCGTAGGGATTGTCGTCCTCTAGGTCGTTAGTGATTTGGTAGTAAACGGGGTCAGAGGCCAGATACATCAACCGCTGGTAGGCGACCTCGGCCAGATTTCGTGTAGCGTAACTGTGATAGGTAATCAGCAGGGGCTGCCCCGCTCGATCGAGCAAGGTGGCCTGGTAAGTTCCGGCTTCACCGCTAATGAAGGGAGTGTGTTCAGGCTGATTGAGGTAGTACAGCAAAGCGTCTAGCCAGAGGTCGCGCTCAAGGGCAGTGCCATAGCGAAGCTGGTCGGCTTTTTCGGGAGCCAGATAGGTACCGGGATGGCGGGCGAGGACGCGATCGCCCAAACGCAGCACAAAACTGTAGATGGTGACTTCATCAGCGGTGGTTTCCGTAAGGTCGTAGGCACTGCGGTCTTGCCCAATTTCAATCAAAAGCGTTTGTTGCGTGACGGCAGCGGCTAGGTTAGAGGTGCCCTCTGCTCCCAGCAGCCAGATTTCCTCAGCATCACGGTCTTTGATCTCAACAAAGAAGCATTCGGTAGCGGGTGCAACGCGAAATGAGTTCTGATGGGCCAGCAGGCAGATAAGCCAGCGTTGCAGTTGCAAATCACGTTCCTGGGCAGTGGCGAAGCGATCGCCGCTTTCGGCTAATAACTTCCCGTCGGTATCGATAATGCCGTAGCCGTGATAGGTAAAGACAGCGGGGGTACCATCTTCATGCCGCACCTGCATGGCTTGATAGCGATTGCGATCGCGGAGGGCATTGAAGGCTTGAAAGGCAGTCTCTTTGGCGATCTCTTCTGAGGGATGTCGCTGGTTGCTAGTGAAGGCTAGCGAGTGGGCAGCTAGCGTCGCGGGTGGCAGAATGAGTTCAAAGGTCAAAAACCGGTCAGCATCTTCAGTCAAGGTGAGGCGCGGCAGTGAGAGGACGGCTTCAACGGCGGAGTTGGAGGGCAAAGCGATCGCTAACCGTTCTCGTAAGACAGTCAACGGTGCGATCGGGATGATCTCTTCGGATGATGATTCTGAGCCTGTGGATAGATTGAGCTGCAATCGCCAGTCACCACTTTCTGCCTGACTAAAGTGCATCAAAATCGCGGTACCGGAATTAATGGGCTGGGTCGCAAAAGCGGCAGGTTGGGTGTCAGAGAGCGGTGTGACTTGCATCTCGAGTTGGGAAACTGGGGTTAGTGCGCTCTCTGTCCCAAACGGTTGCAGGGTAACTAAGATGGGGAAGTCGACCACGAATTGTGCATCGGCTTCTCCATAGTCAGCTGTCGATGCGGAAGTCTGTACGGCAGCATATAACTGAGCTTCGGGAGCAGCAGTTTGGTGATTGACGAGCAAGATGGGGGCAGCAAACGCAGTGTTGATAACACCCTCATCAGCTTCGGTGTCGAGAACAACGGTTTTCAGGGCAGTAATCAGAGCCGCGACCGCTTCGACACTGGCGGGTTCTTCCGTTTCTGTCTCAGTGGCAGGGGCTGTCAGCCCAAGGAAAATTGCCCCTTCCTCGATGGTGATATCCTCAGCACCTAGAGTGGAGACAGCAGCAGTAAGCTGGTCAACCATGCTTGATAAGAGAGGCACTTGTCGCAATTGCAGGGTTTCTAATAGGTCATCTAAAATGGCGTCGGTTTGGCTAGGATTGCGATCGAATTGGTCAAAGGTGACGATCGCCTGCCCCTCAACAAGCACTTCCCAACCGTAATGATGAAAATGCCGATAGGCTAACCGTCGATACCGCCCCGGTTCTAAAGCAGCTCGTCGCAAGTCGGCGCGTGCTGCTTGCGTGGCTTCTGGAGTGCGGTAGAGGTCGCGGCTGGTGAAGCGAATCGTTGAGGGGTCTGAGGGGACGGTAACGTCAATGTCATCAGTACCGTCAGTCTCGGTTGCAGTCGCCGACGCTTTTTGTAGCACCAATTGATTCCCGCCAGGGTTCAAAACGACGCGGTAGTGGCTGAGGTTGCGGCGGCTAAAGTTGTCGATTCCCAACGGCCGAGCAACGCGCTTTTTGAAGCCTGAAACGTTGTCACTATCCCACACATCATTGCAGCGACAGTAGTTAAATGCCCGAAAGCGATCGCGCCCCAGCACCGGATAATCTTTTAAGAATTGTGCTTTGTCGTCGATGATGTCCGTTTCACTACGGCGGTGACCGTCCCGCAAACGATAGTTGAGCAGCACGTAGTCGGTAAAGGTTTCGGCAAATCGCGCCAGCAGATGATCGAGAAACTGGTGGCGGCGAGCGTAGTAGGTTTGCGGGCTTTCGACAATGAAATCCAAGTAAGCGGTGTAATCGATCGGCGGTGTGCCGGAAATGCCGGAACCGGGACAGCGATAAAAGTTTTTGAGGATGTTTTCACCACTGGGAACGTTGGTGAGTCCTTGGGTGAAATAGGTGTGGCGGCGATCGGGTTGGGTTTCGGTAGGAGCGCGATCGGTCTCACTTTCCCAGGAAAATAGATCCCGTACATGGCTCAATTGGGCGAGGTAGTTGGCCAAAACTTGGTCGAAGAAAATCAAATAGCCTTTGAGCTGTTTGGCTTGAGCCTTGCGCATGGCGGAAACCGTTTTGGGCAAGCCATCTTCCCCGACGCCGTAGGTTAGCGGAAAGTCGTGATGGATGGAATAGTGATCGGCTAAGTCGTAGTAGTTACCGCGTGGGACAGGCAAATCGAGCTCGTAAGGTTCCTTTTGAGCCTTGATGTAGGCTGCTTGTTGCTCTTGGTAGCGTTGCTTGACTTCAGTAGCATCAGCCTTGAACGGTAAGTCGCCCTTGAAAAAAGTGACGGTGGAGTGATCAACGCCCAGCACAGGACGGTGCTTATCGGTGAGCTTGAGGCACCAGGGATGCCCCTCCGACTGCCGCAACCCGTTGATGTAGTTGATGATGCTGAGCTTTTTGATAGCGGCGACCCCCGGCACATCCATGATGATCTGGTAAAGATCGGAGGTGTGAATTTCGGTAGGCAGGGTCAGGACTTCGAGTTCGTCTGTGTCAATAAAGCCATGGCTGGGATATCCCGATCGTTGATGCGCGACTTCTTCAGGACGGGTGGGACAATCGGAATACGGTGCCGAAACACTAGGAGCGGTTAAGTCAGCAGCGGGGCGACCCGCAAAAATTTCGGCGGTGGTTTTGCCCCTGGCAAGCATTTCTTGCAGGGTATAAAATGTCGCTCGCGGCGCGAGAAACGCTTGCACCGCAACATAAATAGCGACAAGTACGTCCTCGGGGTCAGCAGCGGCGGTGAGCTCAATATCCGCACAGAGGGCAATTTCTTCTTCCCCCAGGATGATAATGTGGCGGAAGTCTTCACACAGGTTGCGATAGTCACAGAGTACGGCTCGCACTGCTTCCAGGATTTTGCCTCGTGAAAGATGCACCACCCCACAGGCGTCTTTGTAGGGCTCCGGCTCAAGGTCCAAGCAAACGTCGTATAACCCTCGGGGATTGAGGCGTTGGTAGAGACGATCAGGCAGATCGGGATAGCCAAACTGCAGTTGCTCTGTCGTGCAATTGGCATAGATAGCGGGATGCGCTAAACGAGGATGATCTTTATTTTCGCGATTTAGGAGACGATCCACTGCTTCAGCGCTCATGGCCTCCCCGACTTCGGTAACTTTCTCGATCCAGGCATTGCGCACGCCAGGAATATCAATCAGCCGCTTGCGCCAATCTAGCACCGTCACGGGATTGCAGGTCAAAATCTCGTTGGGTGTAAAAAAGTTATTTTCTTGGCTATGAGGATCTTTCGGGTCGAGCGCGAGTAAATCTTGAATATCGAGATTGTTGCGGTAGCCCAAATCGGTGAGGGCGTAGCAAAGCACCTCTAAAATCGTGATTCCAGGATCATGTAGGTTGTAATCCGTCCACAAGTCGCTAGCAAGCTGCTGCAAGTGATCGATACCAATCTCCCGCAAAGCCTGAAATTCCAGATACGGGGGAAAAGAGGGTGACTGTTTGGAGATGGTCAGGTAGTCGGCCATAGGGGGGAGGAGTTAGCGAGAGGAGGGATGGGAGAGCGGAGGAGATAAGAGGGCAAGGTTAGAGGTGTTCTTCGCAGTGGCGGAGGCGATCGCTCAACTCAGTGAGGCGTTCTTCCATTTGCTGGCGATAGACCCTGTATTCTTCTTGCAGGGCTGTGAGTTGTTCTTGGGTTTCATTGCGGGCGGCGATCAGGTCTTTGAGGGCCTGCACAACAACGGGTACCAAATTTTGGTAAGCCACGGCTTTGGTGCCATCACTAGCAGTCTTCACCACTTGGGGAAACACATCGTCAACTTCGTGGGACAGGAAGCCGATTTGCTCACCGTTGTCGCGAAAGCCGCTGGCGTTATTCCACTCAAAGGTGACGGGATGGAGTAGCTGCAGGAGTTCTAAAGTGTCTTCTAGTTCACCGACTTTGGTCATGCGGCTGACGTCGGTGTCCTGGTACAGGGTGAAGGTGCAGGTCATACCGTTGATATCGAGTTCGTAGTCGATGGGCTGTTTACCAATGCCCATCTGCCCTGTGCCTTCGGGGCGAATGCTGACCAGGACATCCCCCTGATTGACATCGATTTGGCTGTCATTGGTGCCAAATTCGTTGCCCGCTTTGAAAAGAAAGCCGTATTGCGAATCGGTGACCAAAATGGCGTGGTTGTTGTCGGCTCCAATGGTGAAGTAATTCTCACGGCTACCCGGCCTGAGATTCAAAATACCGAGAGCGGGATTTACTTTTTTATCAAGGTTGAAGAGGAATTTGCCACTGGCGTTCTGATTCACAATTTCCAAGCGGGCGTAGGGATCTTCGGTGCCTATACCAATGCGGCCGTCTTCCCGAATGGCGAGGTATGTGTCCCCCTGGACCAGATTCTGGTGGTTGTAATCAATGAAGGCAGTGCCCCCTTGTCGGAAGACAAAGCCGCGATCGGCGTTAGTAACCCAGCCCGCGACAGTTTCACCGATACCGGTGGTGAGGTAGGTGGAATTGGCCAGGTTGTTGGGGGCGAGGCTGAGGAGGGCGATCGCGGGTACGGCTTCTCCCATGGGTGCCTCAGTCTCGGTTTCACCTTCTTCCAAAGCTTCGATCACGGGGGGTTCTGGCAAAATGAGTACCTGGGCAGCGGCCTCGTCTTTCACATCTAGCCGCGCTTTGGGATTGTCTGCACCGATGCCCATTTGCGCTTTGGAATAATTGGGATGCTGTCGAATTAGCGCGAGAAAATCGCCCTGGTTGACATTCTTCTCATGGCAGTATTCACCGTATTCGCCTCCTAGCAAAAAGTGAAAGCCGTCCGGGGCATCGCTGACGAATGCCGATCCGTACTTACCGACACCGATGGCTAAGTAGTTGTTGTAGCATTCGGGGTCGAGATTCACGATAGTCAGAGCGGGATCTTGTTTTTCCTCCGGGGTAAACAGCAGTTGCCCCCGGGTGCCGTCGGTGATGTCCACCATGGCGGTGGGGTCTTCGACATTGAGCCCGAGGGTTGCCAGTTCTCCGCCTCCGGCAATGCGTTTGGGCTTGATCACCATCAGAATCTGACCGTCGGTGGGGGCAAGCTCCAGGACCTCAGCCTCTTCGGTCAGGGCCAACCCTTTGCGAAAGGCATAGCCCTTGGCGGCATCACTGAGCCAAGTGACTTCATCCAGCAGCAGGCCTGTGGTCAGGTAGCTGCGCTCCACGGTGGAAGCGTAATGCAGCAAGGTAAACAGGGTCTGCTCCGCGGCTTCGGGAAACAGTAGCCAGCGGCCCAACTCCGCCTTACGCACATCTAACTGAGCCTCAGGGCGTTCCTCCTGCTCAAAGCTGCCGATGCCGATGCCAATTTTTTCGTAGACCTTGGCCCACATCACTCCTTCGTCTTTCAACACTTCCCAGTCGTCATCATCGACAGGAATGATCAGCGACTTCCAGTCTTCGCCGTCCCGGCTGGGGGGATTGTTTCGGTTGGAGCAAATTTCGCCGGTACCGCCCAAGATCCACAGGGACTCGTCATAGAGCACCACATCACCGGGACAGTAGGTGCGACCAGGACGCCAGAGCCCGTGAAACTTGTCGTCCCGTTTGTTCAGCGTGGCGTCAATCAGTCGGACAAAATCTGCCTCTGACAGGCGAGTGTTGTTCTGGAAATAGCTTTTGAGTTCGTTACGGCTGATGGAACGCATGGTTTGACTAGAGTTGGTAAGAGCAGAAGGCATGGCGGGTAAACAAGTTAGGATTCAGAGGTCGTGATTTGGATTTGGTTGAGGGGTGGGTAACCCAAAGTATTCACAGCGAGAGAGGGACTCGTAGGACAGTCGGAGACTTGATGGATGAGATGTCCGGGACCGGGGGGCATGGCGGTCGAGGGCGCAACGGATACCA
>JAAHIA010000011.1 GCA_010671975.1 Leptolyngbya sp. SIO4C1
CTATAGGAACCTAAGCGTTTTCTTCCTCCATTGTGGAGAAGAATAGGAGGCTTGCATATCTGAGTATAAATTTGTTCAATCGCGGCGATCGCAAATCGGCGCTGCCTCAGCGATGAACCCAGAATCTCTGAGGTACACTAAAGCCATAAGGCAGCCTAGCAGACGGCCTGTTGCTAAAGACGGAGTGTGTATGACCCAAGCAACTCAATCTCAGAAAGGGATTCTCATGACTGAGGCAGCACTCAAACATGTGCTAGCCCTTAAAGAAAAGCAGGGGGACGATCTATGCCTGCGCGTTGGCGTACGCCAGGGCGGCTGTTCAGGCATGTCCTACATGATGGATTTTGAAGATATTAACAACGTCACCGAGCATGACGAAGTCTACGACTACGAAGGCTTCAAAGTAGTGTGCGATCGCAAGAGCCTGCTCTACCTCTATGGCCTCATGCTCGACTACAGCGATGCGCTCATCGGCGGCGGCTTTCAGTTTACCAATCCGAACGCGGCCCAAACCTGCGGCTGCGGCAAGTCATTTGGCACCTAGGGCGCTTTCTGGGCACTGACCCTGCCAAGGGAGCCCGGCTTGGGGATCAAGTTTAGGCACCTAGCTAGCGCAGGGACATAGCTAAGAATAGGGGCACAGTCGGACGGCTGTGCCCCTAAAATTATGGGGTTTGTTTTGATTAATTCTCTGACCCCATGACTCAGACTGTCGAGACCCTATTTGACGAAGGTATTCAACGTTATAAAGCCGGTGAAGCCGCTGAGACGCTGATCCCCGTCTTTAAAGAAATCTGCGATCGCGCACCCAAGAATAGCGCCGCCTGGACCTGTCTGTCCTGGCTTTATTTGCTCGATCAAAAGCCCAATGCCGGCTACAGAGCCGCCCAGCGGGCGGTCAAGCTCAATCCCCAAGATCCGCAGGCGCGAGTGAATCTTTCGCTGGCTATTCTAGATAGCGATCGCAGCGGCGTCAGAGAGCATATCGACGTGGCTAGTCGCGTCCTGCTAGCGGTTGAGGAGCTGCGCACCGACCTGCAAGAAAACTTTGAAGAAGCTTTAAGACGACGGCCCGATTGGGACAGCCTCCACAAGGTTAAAGCCTGGCTGTTTGGCCGCTAATCCGGGCTTCTGACTAATGGCGAAAGCCAGCAATAGAAGGCCTTTATCGGTATTTTCGGAGCTGCCATTCGGCAGCTTTTTAATTAAAAAATGTTAAAAATGTCGCCCGAATCGGTCACAGATTGAGCCGCTTGTTGGGCGGTTCTTTTGCCTTTTCATCAGCGTTTCAGCCACTTTGATGGATTGAGCGATCCCGAAATATTGAGTCAGATAACTTAACAAGCAGTTTGGGGATCAACTGATAAGATTTAGTAAAGATTGCGATAGGCATTTCTTTTGATTTCGTAAACCACCTCTACTTTCAACTCAGGAGCCAAGTTATGGATAAGCGTACTGTAGAAGTCAAGCCTGACACCAGAAATCATAAGGGCTTTTTTGTACAAGACGGACCGTACACCCTAGTCGATATTGATAAGTCTGGCTGGGCTTTGATTTGCATTGATGAAGCCGTTTGTCACTACGTCGATCCGGATAACTTACAGGCAGCCCAGCTAGAGGAGAGGGAAGCCATTTAGCGATGAAATCAAGAAATGTTTGAGGCAGTTTAGCTGCCGGTAAAACTCAACTTCTACAGTGTGGCTGCGTCAGCAAAATGACTCAGCCATCTTTTTGTATTTAAAGTTACTAAAGCGTGCTAATCCTGTCTAAGAAACATCAGTCACGCTTGCTAATCAAAGCGGAAAGATTTGCTAAATTGTAATGCTCATTTGGGGATATCGCGCACTCAGACTGCTGTAAATTAAGGCAACCTACGAACGGCTAAACGTATGAAAGATCGGTTAATTAACTGGCTGAATACCGCTTTGATGATCAATTTATTTTTGGTGCTGCTGAGCTTTGCCTGGTTTGCGATCGCGCTAGTCGGTCGCAGCGCTCATATTGCGCTGGGCTTCGATCTTTGGTATCGCCTTTGGGAGCCGCTGTTCATGCCGGCCATTGGCATTCTGATGGCGGGGGCGATTGTCAGCGGCCTGCTTGGCTGGGTATCGCGTCGGCTCTCTACGTGACGCGGGTATACCAGCGCATCAACACCTTGGCTAGCCGCAGCGGGTCGTGGCGAATTGAGCCAGCTTCGGTTTCGCTCATGACGTTAGCAATGACGATTCGCCGGCCTGACTCAATCACGGTTGTTCGATCGAGGCTGACGTAGTCTGCGCCCTCTTGCTGATAGCGGCCCAGCGATCTAGCCGAGGGCGGTCGCTTTTGCACCAGCACGGCGTCAAACAGGCGGCGGCCGCAGGCCCGATCAATAGCGCTGACGTGGTCGCCAACCTGATAGTGGTCGGTTTCGCCAGGCTCTGTCATGATGTTACAAACGTATACCCTGGGCACCTGGGCCCGCGCGATCGCGTTGGCGATGTCGGGTACCAGCAGGTTCGGAATAATGCTGGTATAGAGGCTGCCCGGCCCCATCACAATGTAGTCGGCTGATTCGATCGCCTCGACCGCGCGCGGCAGCCCCGGCGGATTAGCCGGCAGGCAGCCAATGTTGAGAATCTGACCGCGCGCTTTGGTGATGTTGGACTCCCCTTCAATCCGACGACCGTCGCTGAGCTCGGCCCACAGTCTGACGTCGCTGAGCGTTGAGGGCAGTACCGTACCGCGCACCGCCAAAACTTGCGAGCTTGCTAAAATTGCCTGCTCCCAGTCGCCGGTGATTTCATTCATCGCCGTCAAAAATAGGTTGCCAAAGCTGTGGCCGCTGAGCCCGCTGCCGGCCATAAACCGATATTGAAACAGCTCGGTTAGCAGCTTTTCTTCGTCAGCCAGCGCTGTCAGGCAGTTGCGGATATCGCCCGGCGGCAGCCCGCCAATTTCTCGCCGCAGTCGTCCAGAGGAGCCACCGTCATCGGCGACGGTGACGATAGCTGTGATGTTAGCGCTGTAGTTTTTTAGCCCCCGCAGCAGAGTTGACAGGCCGGTGCCGCCGCCAATCACGACGATTCGCGGTCCGCGTCGCAGCTTGCGATGGGTCGCAATGGCATCCCACAGCGTATCTTCGCTGCTCGCCGGCATCAGCACTTCAGTGATCACCCCTAGCGTGCGCGTCTGCCCCCAGATAATCAGCAAAAAGCCCAGAACAATCGCCAGCGGACCGCTGATGTAGCTAGGAATTGCGCGCGTAATCAGGTTCAAAAGGTTGCCAACGAATTTCACCGTATAGAAAACGGGCGTTAGCTTCAGCCAGATCATGATCCCAAATCCGACCGTGAGCACCCCTACCGTGCTCAGAAAGAGCCAGCGCTTAACCAGCAGCCCCGGCGTCAGCCACTTAACCCAGCGGTGTCGCGGCGCTCCGACCGCTGTTCGCTGCACAAACAGCTGCAAATATCGATTTAGGAACTTCCCAAACGAGCCGAGGATTAAGAACATGAACTTTTTGCGGTCACACTACAAGCCATCTAAAGCAATCTGAGGCCGACACCAGTCTGCTAGCTATTCGCAACCAGTGCCTCGTTTTCACTAAGACTATAGATTTAGTGCGCAATGTTTCTCACTGGGCTCTACCCGCTATACAAATCGGCAAACTAAGGTCTCAGCAAATTGGATTCATGGGTTATCTTGTCATAAGCTGTACGACTACCTGCTGCCATTCCCGCCAATTTACCCAAGAATGATGGAATTGCCTATACCGCCTGAGTCACCCTGTGGCGAGGTGCCAACCATTGAGCTGCAAAATATTTCAAAACGCTTTGGCAATACGCAGGTGCTCAACCAGGTTGACTTAGCGGTTTATCCAGGTGAGGCCGTCGCGATTATCGGTCCGTCCGGCACGGGTAAATCGACTATTTTACGCATCGCAGCCGGACTGCTAGCGCCTGATGCTGGCGACATTTATATTCAAGGGCAGCGGCGCATCGGCCTAATTGAAGATGCGACCGACCCGGTCAGTATCGGCATGGTTTTTCAGCAGGCAGCGCTGTTTGACTCGCTAACGGTTGAAGAAAACGTGGGCTTCTTGCTCTATCAGCATTCAAACCTGTCGGCCCGTGAGATTCACGACCTGGTCGAAGATGCGCTAGACATGGTAGGCCTGCCCGGCATTGGCGATCGCTACCCGGCTGAGCTCTCTGGCGGCATGCGCAAGCGCGTTAGCTTTGCTAGAGCCGTGATTGCCAACCCGCGCAACCCTAAAGATCGTCCTAGCCTGCTGCTGTTTGATGAGCCCACTGCCGGTCTCGACCCGATTGCCTCAACCGTCATCGAAGATCTCATTCGCAGCATTCATCAGAGTCGCGGCTGCAGCGCCTACGCAATTGTCACCCATCAGGACAGCACCATTCGCCGCACGGCCGATCGCGTTGTCTTTTTACATCAGGGCAAGCTGCAGTGGATGGGGCCAGTCGGCGAGATTGACACAACGCCTAACCCGTTTGTTCGACAGTTTTTTAGCGCTCAGGTAGAAGGGCCAATTCACATTGTTCAGTAGCGATTCCAGCAGCGATATCTAGCAGCAATAGTCTGTCTGCTGCCTATGAAGCGCTGGCGACAAGCGTTAGCTGCGAACCTAAGTTTGGCGCAAACAGTTTCGCAAACAGTTTACAGTGGAGCTACGGTAGTTTGATCTATCGCGATTAGCACCAGAATCAGGGTAGGGAGCGCAGATTTTGTAAGATCTATCTATAGAGTCCTATGAAGTTGGGCTGCAGCGTCATTGATTGCTTGTGCTCACGGGCCTATGCTCGTTTCCAAGCCGCCCGACTGCAGTCATCTTAATTTGAGCTATCTCCACTGCAGTTAACCGAAAGGTGTTAGGAAAGGACTAATGCGAGCAAGAACCATACGGGAAGGGTCAGTTGGGCTGCTCATTCTAGTTGGAATTGGTCTGTTTGGCCTGCTCATTCTGTGGCTGCGCGGCACCAGTTTTGGCCAGCGTAGCTACACAGTTAGTGCCAGTTTTGAAGATATTTCAGGTATGCAGGTCGGTACGCCTGTGCGCTATCGAGGCGTGCCGGTTGGGCAGATTGTCGCGATTCGGCCGCAGACCAACTCGGTAGAGGTAGAGCTCGAAATTGCTCAAAGCGACCTGCGGATGCCGGCCGGCATTTTGCTAGAAACTAGCCAGTCTGGTCTGATTGGCGAAACCTCAATCGATATCACGCCGCTAGAGGAGCTCTCTCAGACAGGCTTGGCGCTCAGCCCGATTGGTCCTGACTGCAATAGCCGAATTATTGTCTGCGAAGGCGATCGCTTAGAGGGCACTCAGGGCGTCAGCTACGAAGACCTGCTGCGGTCGTCCAAGCGAATTTCTGACTTTCTGGCTGACCCAGACATCGCTCAGGACATCACCGAAATTTTAAGCGCCACGAACGACATCAGTACCAACGTGACCGGCCTGACTGAAGAGCTGACGCTGCTGATTGCTGAAACGCGCCAAGAGCTAGGTCCGCTGGCAGCTTCAGCCAGACAGGCTACCGTATCAACGGCGCGAGCGGCTCAGCAGGTTGAGCTGAGCGCAGCCCAAACCACCGCTAAGCTCGACACCACGCTCACCGAAATCAATCAGCTGCTCACAAACAATCGTGGCGATATTGTCGCTACGCTCAACAATCTGCGCAGCAGCAGCGAACAGCTGAGCGCGGTGATGAATAACCTGGCGCCGGCGCTGCAAGAAGGTGAGCTCGTGAATAATCTAGAGCAGCTCTCCATGAATGCTGCTGCTGCTTCTGCCGATCTTCAGGCAATCACTAGCCGCTTTAACACGGATGAAAATCTGATTTTGCTACAGCAGACGCTAGAGTCGGCGCGCGACGTGTTTCAGAGCGCTCAAAAGATTATGGCCGACGTCGATGAGCTGACCGGTGACCCGGCTTTCCGCACCAACGTGCGAGATTTGGTGAACGGCCTGAGCGGGCTGGTGTCTTCTACCGAACAGCTAGAATCGCAGGCGGAGCTGGCAAGCCTGATCAATCGCGCCCACCTGCAGGCGGAGCAAACAGCGCCGCCCGTGGCTAGCAAAATAGCGCCGCATAACGCTGGCGAGCTTTCTCCTGAGGAGCGGCCAGTCTTGGTATTTGACGGGCAGCGCTACACGCTGCGGCTAGCAGACGGCAGCCCGCTGCCTGCAGCTCAGCCCTAGCGACTTACACCGATGCGGTCTGGCCAGCGGGTTTAGAAACCACAATTTCGGTTTCAGTTTCCATCTCACTCAGCACCGTCTCGGAGAGCGCCGGAATCGAATCATCTCCGGTAATCAGGCGGGCGCCGCGCTGCTGCGTAAAGTAGTTGAGCCCCCACTGCAGCATCACCAGCAGCTTGTTGTCGAACTCAATCAGATAGTAGATATGGACAAAAATCCACATCAGCCAGGCAGGGAAGCCAGATAGCTTCATGAAGTTGAGGTTGGCAACGGCTTCGTTACGCCCAATGACCGCCATGCTGCCGTTGTCTTTGTACTTAAAAGCAGCGCTCTTTTTATTAGCTAGCTGCCGCTTCAGCCGCTTAGCCAGATAGTTCCCCATCTGCATCGCCACGGCCGCCGTCCCTGGCAGCGGCTGCTCGCCCTGGTGGGCAAAGTGAGCCAAATCGCCAGCGATAAAGACGTTGGGATAGCCAGGCACGCTCAGGTCAGACTCCACTTTAACCCGGCCGATGCGATCGAGCTCTGCCCCGGTTGACTCAGCGATTGCCTTGCCCAGCGGGGAGGCTTTGATGCCGGCAGCCCAGAGCACCGTGCAGGCCTGCATCGTTTCTATCTGGTCGCCGCTCTTGATGGTGACAACCTCACCATCAATGTTGGTTACCAGAGACTGGGTGCGCACCTCTACGCCTAGCTTCTCCAGCGACTTTTGCGCCTCGGTCGACAGCTCAGTCGGATAGGGGGGCAAGACGCGATCCATGCCTTCGAGCAGCAAAATTTTCGTCTCGCGCGGGTCAATGTCGCGGAAGTCGTCTTTGATAGTCTCATAGGCCAACTCGGCCAGCGCCCCGGCTAGCTCTACGCCAGTGGGGCCAGCGCCGACCACCATGAACGTCAGCAGCGCCTGCCGCCGCGCTGGGTCGGTTTCCTTTTCAGCCGCTTCAAAGGCTAGAAAAATCCGTCGGCGAACTTCCAGGGCATCCTCAATCGTTTTCATGCCCGGCGCAATGTCTGACCAGTGGTCGTTGCCGAAGTAGTGGTGGCTAGAACCGGTTGCCACAATCAGGCTGTCAAACGGAACCACGTCGTTGCGCTTGAGCCGCACCTGCTGCCGCTCGGGGTCAATTTCGACCACTTCGCCCATGATTACCTTGACATTTTTCTGCCCGCTCAAAACCGCGCGCAGCGGCGAAGAAATATCGCCGGCAGACAGCCCGCCGGTCGCCACCTGATAGAGTAGCGGCTGAAACAAATGAAAGTTACGCTTGTCAACCAGGGTGATTTTGACCGGTGCTTGCCGCAGTGCCTTAGCGGCGTAGAGCCCGCCAAAGCCTCCCCCCACAATCACAACGTGGTGAAGGGCTGGCTGCTGTACCGTCGCTGCTGGCTGGCCTTGAAGGACTGCTGTCATGGCGTGTAACTATTTATTAAGTACCTTGAATGAATTCTATATCGTGTATTCAATTGTTACAAAGTATTTAAAGCCGCTTTTTACAGAAAATTCTTTGTAATTCCTCACAGTTTGCCCGAGCTTGATACTTCTGGCATCTGAGAATTTTCCTAGACGGCCGGGCTAATCCTGCGTTCGCGTCGGCGCTTGCCGACAATAAATATTCTCGAAAAAATAATAGAAGCTTGACCTAGGCAGGCGTTCTTTGAAGATATGGCTGCGATCGCGGCTTTACTGGCAGGCGATAAGCCTTTGCCAATTTGATAAGTTTAGAAGGCCGACGCATCCTGTGGCTTTCCCTACACAAGCTGGACAGCCAATTTCGAATCAGGAACGTCGAGTGCAGGTTTAGGTGAAGCAAGGCTATGGCGCTGATTGTTCAAAAATACGGTGGCACGTCAGTGGGAACTGTCGAGCGAATTCAGGCAGTGGCAGAGCGCGTCTGTAAAACGGCGGCGGCGGGTAATTCTGTCGTGGTTGTGGTGTCTGCTATGGGCAAGACAACGGACGGTCTGGTCAAGCTGGCGGGTGAAATTTCCAGTCGGCCCAGCCGTCGCGAGATGGACATGCTGCTTTCGACCGGCGAGCAAATTTCGATTGCGCTGCTGAGCATGGCGCTGCACGAGCGCGGGCAGGCGGCGCTGTCGCTCACCGGGGCGCAGGTTGGCATCGTGACCGAGGCTCGCCATGCGCACGCTCGCATCCTGCAGATTCAGCCAGAGCGGGTGCAGCGACATTTGGCGGAAGGCCAGGTGGTGGTGGTGGCCGGATTTCAGGGCATCAGCCAAACCTCAGATTTAGAAATTACCACCTTGGGGCGCGGCGGTTCGGACACGTCTGCAGTTGCGCTGGCAGCGGCGCTGCAGGCCGACTTTTGTGAAATATATACCGATGTGCCCGGCATTCTGACCACCGATCCGCGACTGGTGCCGGAGGCGCAGCTGATGGCCGAAATCACCTGCGATGAGATGCTTGAGCTGGCTAGCCTGGGTGCTAAGGTGCTGCACCCGCGCGCGGTTGAGATTGCTCGCAACTATGGCATCACGCTGGTTGTGCGCTCTAGCTGGAGCGACGAACCAGGCACGCGCGTCACTTCGCCAGTGCCGCAGCCTAGGCCGCTAGAGGGGCTAGAGATTGCCCACCCGGTCGATGCGATTGAATTTGATACCAACCAGGCTAAGGTGGCTATGCTGCGTGTGCCCGACCGGCCAGGGGTAGCAGCGCAGCTATTTGGCTCAATTGCCCAGCAGGACCTCAACGTTGACCTGGTGATCCAGTCAATTCACGAGGGCAACACCAACGATATTGCCTTTACGGTCGAGAAGGGGCTGCTCAACCGAGCAGAGGCCGTGGCAGAGGCGATCTCACCGGCGCTGCGCCGTCAGGCCGCCGATGAAGCCGAGGTAATGGTCGATCGCCAGATTGCGAAAGTGAGCATTGCCGGGGCCGGCATGATTGGCCGACCGGGCGTGGCAGCCCAGATGTTTTCAACGCTGGCCGCCGCTAGGGTCAACATTCAGATGATTTCGACTTCAGAAGTTAAAGTCAGCTGTACGGTCAAAGCGGCTGAGTGCGATCGCGCCATTGCCGCCCTGTGTCAGGCCTTTGAAGTCAGCAGTTCCCCAGTGCGGTTAGAGCAGTCTACCCAGGCAGGACCACCGGTGCGCGGCGCGGCATTAGACTGCGGTCAGGCTCGGCTAGCCCTGCGCCACGTGCCTGACGAACCCGGCATGGCCGCCAAAATCTTTCAAATCCTCGCCGATCGCGGCATCAGCGTCGATATGATTATCCAGTCGCAGCGCTGTCGTCTCCATCAGGGGCACAAAACGCGCGACATTGCCTTCACCGTTGCGCAGGCCGATGCTGAAGTGGCCAAAGAGGTGCTGCAGGCGCTCTCAGCTGAGCTGCGCACTGGCGAAGTGATTGTCGACCAGGCCGTTGCGAAAGTGAGCGTCGTTGGCGTCGGCATGATTCACCAGCCCGGCGTTGCTGCAAAAATGTTTCGAGCCCTGGCTGAGCAGCGTATTAACATTCAAATGATTGCCACCTCTGAAATTAAAGTCAGCTGCGTCGTGGCTGAGACAGAAGGCGTTAAAGCGCTGCAAGCCGTGCATACCGCTTTTGGGCTAGCCGGTACGCAGTCAGTCAGCGTGCCGGCCTAGGTAGCCGAATCAGCGCCGGCTAGCGCCCTTGAGCGCGGCGCGGCTGGCATTGCCAAATCGCGCCGATCTAGCCAGTTAAACACCGTCCACAGGATTTCGTTCGCCTCTAGGAGCGAACAGCTAGCGCGCGACAGCAGCACGTCGCGGCAAACGGCTCGAAAATCAGTGCTCTCAAGGTCAATTGGAATCCGCTGCTGCTGGCAGATTTGGGCAATCATAATGCCGGGGCGCAGGCTGGCTGCAGACTCCGCTGACGTTTGCTGTAAAAACCGCTGCTTGAGCTGCACGATTTTCAGCGCCGCTGCTGCTTCTACCCTCGCTTTTTGCATCAGAATCTGCTGCTGCGTTAGCGTATCTGGCTCAGGTAGGGACAGTGTGATTAAGCGATCGCGCAGCTTGGCTGAGGTCGTCTGCAGGTCGCAGCTAGCCATCAGTCTCAAATCTGGATTAGAAACCAAGATTGTCTGCCGCGCCGACTCAGCCGCCTCCTGATAGCGGCTCTGCTGCTCGTCGAGCATGGCTAGCAAAACAGCCTGAACCTGCGGGCCAGCTTGCTCAAAATCGTCATAGATAAGCGTGCCTGCCTGCGGCAGCGCCGGCGCTGCAGTTGCAGCTGGCCCAGATAGACTTTGGCCAGTGTCTGGCACCGGCCTCAGCAGCGTCGCCGGTGACGCTAAGCGGTCTGCTAGCTGCAGCGCCAGCGTTGTTTTACCAATGCCGCCAGGCCCTTGCAAATGGACAGAATAGCCCGAGTGCAGGTAGCACAGCATCTGCTTAAGTAGCTGCTCATTGGCCGGCGTGCTAACAAACGGCTGAGCGTGAGTGACTGTCATGATGTGATGCTTTCCCCCTGATCAAAGCGCCATTCGCTAGGATGGTGCCGTCTAAAAGTTCGCTCTATTGTTCCCGAGTGAGCGGCGATGGGGACAACCATGAGCGGCCCAGCAGCCGGCCCAACAAGCTGGCTTTAGCGCTCTAAAATTAGAATCAGCTCACCTTCTGCGAGACCCTGTATGGACCCAGCCCGCCTAAAGCAGCTTTTAGCCAACTTGAAGAGTGAAGACGCCGCCCTGCGCGATCAGGCAACCAGCGAATTTTGGCATCAGTGGTTTCATCAAAAGGGTGCACGCGGTGCTGAACGACTGCTTGAAAGCCAGGCGCTGCTTGAGGCCGGTCGGCTGAACGAAGCCGGCAGCATTCTTGACGAGCTGATTGCTGCCCAGCCCGACTTTGCCGAAGCTTGGAATCGCCGAGCCGTATTTCACTACCTGCAGGGTCAATATGAAACGGCCATTCTCGACTGTCAGAAAGTGCTGGCGCTGATTCCCCACCACTTTGGTGCGCTACACGGGCTAGGGCTGTGTCAGGCAGCCGTTGGCAACCATCTGGCTGCCATTCAAGCATTTCGGCAGGCGCTGGCCGTACAGCCCTATGCGCTGATTAATCAGAAGCTGATCTTAGAATGCACGGCTCAGCTTTAGCGATCAGGCCGGTTAGAGATTTGCTCGAACTAGATAAACAACCCAGCGAGCAGGTATCGCAGACCACTTTTTCCTAGGCCTGCTGCTTAGCCGCACCGCTGACCCCATAGAATGGTGAGAGCGATACCTGATTTAAGTCGAACTCAACTCTAGGCGCATGCAAACTCTGGCTTCTCCCCCCTCTGCCTCGGCTGACCTGTCTGTAGAAACCACTATCATCCGCCGTCAGACTCGCCCAGTACCGGTTGGCGATGTCATCATTGGCGACGGGCAACCGGTGGTCGTACAGTCGATGATCAACGAAGATACGCTCGATATTGACGGGTCGGTCGCCGCCATTCGCCGCCTGCACGAGATTGGCTGCGAGATTGTGCGCGTCACCGTGCCGAGTATGGCCCATGCCAAAGCCCTAGCCGACATCAAAGCCAAGCTGGCCGCGACCTATCAGCGGGTGCCGCTAGTGGCAGATGTGCATCACAACGGCATGAAGATTGCCCTTGAGGTGGCCAAGCATGTTGACAAGGTACGGATTAATCCTGGCCTCTATGTGTTTGAAAAACCCAAAGACGACCGCACTGACTACAGCCAGGCTGAGTTTGACGATATTGGCGATAAGATTCGAGCCACGCTAGAGCCGCTGGTAGTGTCTTTGCGAGACCAGAACAAGGCCATGCGGATTGGCGTCAACCACGGTTCGCTGGCGGAGCGCATGCTCTTTACCTATGGCGATACGCCAGAGGGCATGGTCGAATCAGCGCTGGAGTTTATTCGCATCTGCGAATCTTTAGAGTTTCACAATCTGGTCATTTCGCTGAAGGCTTCGCGCGTGCCGGTGATGCTGGCGGCCTATCGGCTGATGGTAAAGCGCATGGACGCGCTGGGAATGGCCTATCCGCTGCACCTCGGCGTGACCGAAGCCGGCGATGGCGAATATGGCCGGATTAAATCGACCGCCGGTATCGGTACGCTGCTGGCAGAAGGCATTGGCGACACCATTCGGGTTTCACTCACCGAAGCGCCGGAAAAAGAGATTCCGGTCTGCTACAGCATTCTGCAGGCGCTCGGGCTGCGCAAAACGATGGTGGAATATGTGGCTTGCCCATCCTGCGGCCGCACGCTGTTCAACCTTGAAGAAGTGTTACATCAGGTGCGTGAAGCCACGCAGCATCTCACCGGGCTAGACATTGCCGTGATGGGCTGCATTGTTAACGGTCCAGGAGAAATGGCAGACGCCGACTATGGCTATGTTGGTAAGCAACCCGGCTATATTGCCCTCTATCGCGGTCGCGAAGAAATTAAGCGCGTGCCCGAAGCGCAGGGTGTGCAGGAGCTAATCAACCTAATCAAAGCAGACGGTCGCTGGATTGAGCCTGAGCGCTAGCGCAGCTTGTTTGCCAGGAAGCGGCTGACGGTCGATGTCCGGAAAACCCCCTAGCCGATGTGAAAATTAACTAGGTATGCTTTCATAAAGGCTTCATTGAGATATTCAGTTTAGAATGGCTGAATGGCTGCATCAGTTGTTAAGCTGCATAAGAAGCTATAGAGCAAGGTATTTTGAGCTGACTGCTTCAGCTAAGTTCAGAGCTTCTGTGCCTAGCGAAACTGTAGTTTGATATAGGGCGTCTTCGCGGATTTTTCTATGGCAATCAAAAAGCGTGGTCTTGTGCTCGGTGCAACGACGGTTGCTAGCGTAGCAGTCGTTGTCACAGGTGCAGGCATTCATCTATCGCAGGGGCAGGCTTTCTTCAAAGAGAGCCCCAAAGAGCTGATCGACGAAGTCTGGCAGCTGATTGACCATGAATATGTCGATGAGACTTTCAACGAGCAGGACTGGCAGGCAGTTCGCATTGACTATCTAAACCGCGAGTATGGCTCTAGCGAAGACGCCTATGAGGCAATTCGCGAAATGCTCGAAGGACTCGGCGACGTCTATACGCGCTTCATGGACCCGCAAGAGTTCCGCAATATGCAGATTGATACCTCAGGCGAGCTGACTGGGGTTGGTATTCAAATCACTCAGGACGAAGACAGCGAAGAAATTGTGGTGGTCTCACCGATTGAGCAGACTCCGGCTTATGAAGCCGGTGTGCTCTCGGGCGATATTATTCGAGCCATCGACGGTCAGACCACAGAGGGCATGGATCTCAATGAGGCCGTCAGCCTAATTCGCGGACCGGTCAACTCGGAGGTGACGCTAACGCTGCAGCGAGACGACGAAACGCTGAATGTCACGGTTAACCGCGCCCGCATCGAGATTCATCCGGTGCGCTATAGCTACGAAACTGGCAACGAGGGCGGCATCGGCTACATCCGTTTAACCCAGTTCAGCGCTAACGCCGCTGTCGAAATGCGGGAGGCCATCCAGGAGCTAGAGGACCGCGACGTGACCGGCTACGTGCTAGACCTGCGCTCTAACCCAGGCGGTCTGCTCTACTCTAGTATTGACATTGCCCAGATGTGGCTGCGAGAAGGCACGATTGTGTCTACCGTCAATCGTCAGGGCATTGTGGATGAGAATGCTGCTGGCGATCGCGCCCTTACCGACAAGCCGCTGGTGGTTTTGGTCGACGGTGGCTCAGCCAGTGCCAGTGAGATCTTGTCGGGCGCGCTGCAGGACAACGACCGCGCCATTTTAGTCGGCACGAAGACCTTTGGTAAGGGATTGGTGCAGTCGGTGCGAGGGCTGGCAGACGGCTCTGGCGTCGCGGTCACCATTGCCAAATATCTCACGCCCGACGGCAGAGACATTAACGAGCTGGGCATCGAGCCAGACGTCATCGTTGAGCTCTCAGAAGAAGATCGCGAGCTGCTAGCTGAAGATCGCGAGAAGATTGGCACGATGGAAGATCCGCAGTATGCTACCGCAATTGAGGTGCTAGCCGATCTGATTCGCGGTGAGCGAGAGTCGGCTCAGCTAGGGCCTGATCAGCAAAAGGCTGCCCTCTAGCTTGGCTGACATTTGCCAGCCCGAATCAGGCCAACGCGACGAGCAACGGCCTCACCCTGATTGGCAAACGGCCCCCAAGTTTCTTGCTTGTCGGACTCTGCTAGGTTCGCGAGCTCTGCTGCAGTGACAATTTGACACTGGCCCGACTGGGCTTTGGCAATGTGCCAGCCGTCTGAAGCTGGTGAGCTATCGGTCGATGCGGTCATGGTGTAAAACTGAGTGCGACAGCTTCATCCTACAGCAGCTCGGCCTTAAGGCAGCGACTGCCAGGCGGTGGCGATGGGGGCTGCGCAGACATCGGCTCGCTCTAGAAACGCAGCCACTCTAAACAGCGCGCTTTCGCGGTAGGGCGCGGCTATCAGCTGAACGCCCACTGGCAGACCGTTGGTGACTACCGGCACTGAGATTACCGGCAGGCCAAGGAAGGAGAGCGGCTGGGTGTAGAGTCCTAAGTGCGGCCGCACCGGCACGCTTTCCCCCGCTACTGTCATGGTGTCTTGATCGAGATAGGGGGCAGGGCAGGGCGTCGTTGGTGCCAGAATCACATCGGTCGTGTGCCACAGCTGCTGCACCTGATCGCGATACCAGCGACGAAACCGCTGCGCCTGCAGGTACCAGCTCTGAGGCATCATGGCCCCGGCTAAAAAGCGATCGCACGTTGCCGGGTCAAAATCTGGCAGCCGCGTCTGCAGTCGCGGCAAATGCAGCTGTGCCCCTTCGCTGGCCGTGATTAAGTAGGCTGCCGCGCGCGCGCGGGCAGATTCGGGCAGCGTCACTGTCTGAGTTGCCCTCAGCGTCGCCGCCACCTTTTCTAGCGCCTGCTGCACTGCCGGCTGCATGCCAACTGCAAAGTGATCGGTCGCGATCGCAATCCTGAGCTGATCAATCCCCCGGCCCAGCTGCGGAAACACCAGCTCCGGCGGCCGCTGCGTGCAGATTGGATCGCGACTGTCGCTGCCCTGCAGGGCATCAAAAGCCAGCGCCAGGTCGCTGACGCTGCGCGCGAATGGACCGATGTGATCGAGGCTGCTCGAAAACAGATAGGCCCCGGCGCGCGACAGCCGGCCGTAGGTTGGCTTTAGCCCGTAGACGCCGCAGAGGGCTGCCGGCACTCGAATTGAGCCGTTGGTGTCTGAGCCCAGCGTTAGCGGCACTAGTCCGGCCGCCACCGCCGCTGCCGAGCCGCCTGATGAACCGCCAGCGATGCGCGCCAAATCATGCGGATTGGGCGTCGCGCCATAGTGGTGATTAATCGTGACAAACCCGTAGGCGTATTCATCCATATTCAGCGCGCCCACCAAAATCGCACCGGCCCGCTTGAGAGCTGCGATCGCGCTAGCATCCTGCGCCGCCGGCGGATTGTCCTGGTTGATCACCGACCCAGCCAGCGTCGTTACCCCCTGAATGTCAAACAGGTTCTTTACTGCAAACGGCACGCCGGCTAGCAGCCCAGGAGTTTGCCCGAGCGCTAAGGCCCGATCAATCTGAGCCGCCGCCTGTTGTGCCGATGCCTCTGTCACCGCTGTGAAGCAGTTGAGCTGAGCATTGTGATCGCGGATGCGAGTCAGCGTTGCCGCCACCACGTTCTGAGCCGTCACCTCGCCTGAGCGAATCGCAGCGGCAGTTTGCCAAGCCATCCACTGATGGTTCATGGCTCAAACCTCGGGGCTGCTTCGAGCTCATCTGGCAGCTCAAAAGCTAAGACCGGCTGGGCAATTTTCTGCAGGCGCTCGAACTGTTCGACCACCTGGGGGAGCCGATCGGCCGAGATCGGCAGCTGCTGCAGCTGAGCCATCTGCTGAACGTAGACAGCGGCCTCAAAGACGTTGGAATTGGTAGGCGAAGACATGAAGTTAAGACTAGAAGAAAGATCGGCAACTGAGACAGTTTTTCAGGATACGGGGTAGCCTGCTGCGTACGGGCAACAGAAGCTACAATAGAACACGTTCAATCCTAGGTGAGCCATCATGACAGCTGCGGCCCCTGCAAAGACTGAGTACGAAGCAGTTATTGGATTAGAAACCCACTGTCAGCTCAGCACGGCTACGAAAATTTTTACACCCAGCTCAACCGCGTTTGGCGCTGACCCGAACACGCATGTTGACCCGATTACGGTCGGCATGCCGGGCGTGCTGCCGGTTTTGAATGAGAAGGTCTTAGAATATGCGGTCAAGGCCGGGCTAGCGCTAAACTGCCAGATTGCGCCCTACAGTAAGTTTGACCGTAAGCAGTATTTTTATCCAGACCTGCCGAAAAACTATCAAATCTCGCAGTTTGACCTGCCGATTGCCGAGCACGGCTGGCTAGAGATTGAGCTGATTGAAGCGGGCGAGACGCAGCGTAAGAAAATTGGCATTACGCGGCTGCATATGGAAGAAGACGCCGGTAAGCTGGTCCATGCCGGCAGCGACCGGCTGTCTGGGTCGGCCTATTCGCTGGTGGACTATAACCGAGCCGGCGTGCCGCTAGTGGAGATTGTCTCTGAGCCCGACATGCGCTCGGGCCGAGAAGCTGCTGAATACGCGCAGGAGCTGCGGCGGATCATGCGCTACCTGGGCGTCAGCGACGGCAACATGCAGGAAGGCTCGCTGCGCTGCGATGTGAATATCTCTGTTCGACCGGTGGGGCAAAAGGAGTTTGGCACGAAGGTCGAAATCAAAAATATGAATTCCTTCAACGCCATTCAGCGCGCCATTGACTACGAGATTGAGCGACAAACAGCCGCGATCGCAGCCGGGGAGCCCATCCTGCAAGAAACGCGGCTTTGGGAAGAGAACTCACAGCGCACTATCAGCATGCGCTCTAAAGAAGGATCGAGCGACTATCGCTATTTTCCTGAGCCCGATCTGCCCCCGATTGAAGTCTCTCAAAAGCAACTAGAAACCTGGCAGGCAGAGCTGCCCGAGCTGCCAGCGCAAAAGCGTCACCGCTATGAATCGGCGCTGGATCTATCTGCTTACGATGCCCGCGTGCTCACAGACGATCGCACCGTTGCCGAGTACTTTGAAGCGGCAGTCGCAGCTGCGGCCGATCCCAAGGCTGCGGCCAACTGGCTGATGAGCGATATCACTGGCTATCTCAATGCCGAGAAGCTGACGATCAGCGATATTCAGCTCACTCCGGCAGCGCTGGCTGAAATCACTCAGCTGATCGAAGCGGGCACTATCAGCAGCAAGATTGCCAAAGACATTCTGCCAGAGCTGCTGCGAGAGGGCGGCTCGCCCAAGGCGCTAGTCGAGAAAAAAGGTCTGATTCAAATCTCGGACCTCGATCAGCTGGGGGCCATCATCGACGAGGTAATCGCCGCTCACCCCGATGAGCTGGCCAAATATCGAGCCGGCAAGAAAAAGCTGCAGGGCTTCTTTGTCGGGCAGGTGATGAAGCGCACCAGCGGTCGCGCCGATCCGAAACTCACCAATCAGCTTTTAGGCAAAAAACTCAATGGCTAATACCGCAACTGCTTAGCCCAAGCGCGTTGGATCCCCCTACGCAATTTGGCCGAAGTTCCAGAAAAAGTACATAAACTGAGGTGATAGGGGGTGACACCCCCCACCCCCATAGGGTACAACTATGTTATGTAGATGCACCCTGATGGTAGGGAGAGCTGTCGTGGCTCTCCTTTTTTTCTTTTAAACGTGACATTGACGCCGATTGGCTGTTGACCCCTGCTATAATCTCGCTTTATTCCGTATCTACCTTCATAGGCGAGCTGACAAAAAAGATGGCAGACTGGCAAATCATCGACGGGGGCCTGACTGCGCCCAAGGGATTTCAAGCAGCCGGCATCACAGCGGGGCTAAAGCCTTCTGGCGCACCCGACCTAGCGCTAGTTGTGTCCGACGTTGACGCGATCGCAGCCGGCGTCTTTACCACTTCTCAGGTGCGCGCTGCCTGCGTTGACTACTGCCAGGCTCGGCTCGAAGACAAAACGGCGGCCCGCGCGATTCTCTGCAACGCGGGGCAAGCCAACGCCTGCACCGGTCAGCAGGGCTGGGAAGATGCGATCGCCACGGCCAACGCCGCAGCTAAAGCGCTGGGCATCGACGCCAATCAGGTGCTGCTCGCCTCAACCGGCGTGATCGGTCAGCGCATCCGGCTAGACCGGCTGCTAGCCGGCATTCCCAATCTTGTTGCTAAACTCTCTGCAGACGGCTCAGACGCGGCTGCTCAAGCGATCGTCACGACCGATTTAGTCACCAAATCATTCGCGCTAGAAACGCAAATAGACGGGCGGCCCGTGAGAGTGGGGGGCATTGCCAAAGGCTCAGGAATGATCCACCCCAACATGGCGACCATGCTGGCCTTTATTACCTGCGACGCCGCCGTCTCGTCGCACCTGTGGCAGGAGATGGTCGGCCGCGCCGCCAACCAAAGCTTCAACCAGATTACGGTTGATGGCGACACCAGCACCAACGATGCCCTGATTGCGCTGGCTAATGGCGAATCGCGCACGCCTGCCATCACCGCTGCGGGGCCTCAAGCCGACAAACTAGAAGCAATGCTCACCGCCGTCTGCGTACACCTAGCTAAGTGCATTGCTCGCGATGGCGAAGGCGCGACCTGTCTGCTAGAGGTTACGGTTACCGGAGCCCCGAGCGATGCGGCCGCGCGCAAAATTGCCCGCACCGTGGCTGGCTCATCGCTGGTCAAGTCTGCCATCTTTGGCCGCGATCCAAACTGGGGCCGAATTGCCGGCGCGGCCGGGCGGGCGGGTATTCCCTTCGATCAAAACAATCTGCGCATTCAGCTGGGCGACATTCTTTTAATGGAGCAGGGACAGCCGCAGCCCTTTGATCGCCTGGTTGCCCATGACTATCTGAAGCAGCAGTCAGCGCTGAGCTCGCAGGCAATGGCCGCTCAAATTTTCTCAAGCACCGAGCAGGGCAACGATCTAATCGCTGATACGGCAGGCAGCCTAATCAGCCGTCAGGAAGCGGCGCTAGAGGCGCTGGCTCATCCTG
Organism: Leptolyngbya sp. SIO4C1; assembly: GCA_010671975.1. Lineage (GTDB taxonomy): Bacteria > Cyanobacteriota > Cyanobacteriia > Phormidesmidales > Phormidesmidaceae > SIO4C1. Next base: position 19,204 of record JAAHIA010000011.1, read on the forward strand.
TGCAAATTGCCATCGCAGTCGGGGCCGGCACCGGCCAGGGCGTTGCCTGGGGCTGCGACCTGAGCTACGACTATGTGAAAATCAATGCGGAGTATACGACATAGGCACCCAGCAGCGGCCCGGAGCGGCGTTAGTCTGAGCGTTCTCCTGTGAGGGCTAGGGGAAGCGTCTGAGTTGGCAGGACGCTAGTAGGCGGCTGAGAGCGACTGTCAGCCCTGTGCAGCAGCGTATAGAAGCAGGGTACGAGAAACAGCGTGAGTACGGTCGCCAGAGAGAGGCCAGAAAAGACAACAATGCCCAGCGGCTGCAAAAATTCAGAGCCCTCACCAATGCCGAGCGCTAGGGGAAACATGCCTAAAACGGTCGTCACGGTGGTCATGAGAATGGGCCGCAGCCGCTGAGGCGCAGCTTTAAGTATGGCTGCTGTGCGATCGCCCGCTTCAGTGAGATAAATCTGATTGGCCAGCTCAACTAAAATGATGGCGTTGTTCACCACAATGCCGACCAGCAGCACCGCGCCGACCACAACCGTCGCCCCAATCGCCGTCTGGGTGACAAACAGCCCTAAAATGCCGCCCGCTAGCGCCAGCGGCACCGTCAGCATGATCACCAGCGGGTCAATCAGAGAGTTATACTGCACCGCCATCACCGTAAAGACCAGAAAAGCAGCGAGTCCGCCCAGGCTGCCGAGACTGCCTTGAATCGCCTGATTGCTTTGGGCGCTGAAGCTAGGCAGCCGAGTAATGCCCTCGGGCAGCGTCAGCTCGGCCATGATCTGATCGACTTCGGCTAGGGCATCGCCGAGGCTAGCGCCTTCAACCAGGCTGCCTTCGATGATTAACACCTGACGCTGGCTGATGCGCTGGATTTCGCCAGGGGCCTGACCGTCTGTAATCTGAGCAATATCTCCTAGCCGCACGAGCTGACCGCTACCATTGAGCAAGGGCAGCTGCGCCAGCGCTGCCGGGTTCTGCACCAGCGTATCGGGCGTCTGGACGCGCACATCGACCAGCCGATCGGCTCGCTGCAGCTGGGTTGGTACGCTACCAGAGAGCACCGTTTGCACCGTACGGCCAATGGCCTGAGCCGAGAGCCCTAGATCGGCAGCCCGCTCCCAGTCGGGCCGAATCTGCACTTCCGGCTGGGGCGGATCGGCATCGGGCAGGTAGGTTGCCAGCGTCGCCCGTTCGCCCAAGACGGCCAGCACCGCTTCTCCAGCCTGCGCCAGGCGCTCTGTCTGGGTGCCCTGCAGAATTACATCCACGTCGCTGCGCACGGGCGAATTGCTCAAAATCAGGCCGCGCACCGAATCGGGCGAGATCCGCACGCGGGTTTGCACCAAATTCAGCTGATTAAACTCACCGTTCATGCGATCGCTAAAGGCTTCCACGTCGGTGCCGGCTTTGAGGGTAATGTTGCTGGTGCCGCGCAGCGCATTTTCACTGGTATTGCTACCAAACAGGTAGCCGCCTGAGGTGCTAAACACATATTCTGTCTCTGGCTGAGCCAGCAGCAGCCGATCGATGGCGTTCATCACCCTGCGGTTTTCTGCTAGCGTGGTGCCGGGTGGAAACTGCACCCGCAGGCTGGCTTGCCCGGTATCAATGCGCGGCAAAATTTCTTGAGGCACGTGGCGCACCATTAGCAGACTGCTGCCGCCAAAGATCAAAAACGCGATCGCAATCACCCAGAACCGTCGCCCCAGCACCCAGCTCAGCATCTTTCCGTAGCGCCGGGTCAGCCCCTGCAGCCGCTGATCAAACTGGCGAATTAGCCAAACCCGCTGGATGCCGCTCGAACGCCTCACTGCCAGCAGTCGCGAGGTCAGGGCGGGCACGACCGTCAGCGCCACCACCAGCGAAGCGGCCACCGCAAAGCTAACCGTCAGCACCAGCTCATTGAACAGCAGCGAGATAAATCCGCCAATCAGCAAAAACGGCAGCACGGCCACCAAATTCGTCACGGTTGAGGCCAGCAGCGCCGACTCTAGCTCCTGACTGCTGGCTTCGGCCTGCTGTATCACAGCGCGATCGCGATCGGTGCTCTTGACGATATTTTCGAGCATGACAATCGCATTATCGACCACGATGCCGACCCCCAGCGCTAGCCCGCCCAGGCTAAACACGTTCAGCGACAGGCCAAACAGCCCCATGAGCAAAATAGCCACCAGCGTCGCCAGCGGAATCGCCAAGACAATAATTAGCATCTGCCGCAGCGAGCCGAGAAATAGCAGCACCGCGATCGCGGCCAGTCCGGCCCCGGTGAGCCCTGCGATCGCCACGTTTTGAATCGAATTTTGAATAAAAATCGACTCGTCCAGCGTCGCATTGAGCACCAGATCTGGCGGTACCAGCCCTGATGCCTGCAGCGTTGCGAGCCGCTGCTTGATGCCTTCTACCACCGTCACCGTATTTGCTGCTGGCTGCTTTTGAACACTCACTTTGACAGCCGGCTGCCCGTTGAGCATGACAAAAATCCGCTGCGCTTCGGTGCCGTCAATCACCTCGGCAAAGTCGCGCAGATAGACTTGCTGAGGCGGGCTGCGATCGCCCACCTCAAAAATTAAGTTGCGAATCTCATCCGCATCGCGAAAGCGGCCCGCTACCCGCGTCAATGGCTCACTGTCAGGGCCTTGAATTCGCCCACCCGCCGTATCCTGATTGCGCTCTGCCAGCGCATTTAGCACATCTGTCACGCTCAGCCCCAGCACCTGCAAGCGCGCCGGATCTAGATTCACCTGAATCTCTTCTTGCACACCGCCAGAGACATCAACGCTGGCGACCCCCGGCACCGTATTCAGCTCGCGGGCCAGCTCCTGATCGGCAAACACCCGCAGATCGACGCCGCGCAGCGATGCTGACGTCAGGGCAATCTCATAGACCGGCAGCTGAGAGGGATCAAACTTAAATAAGCGAGGCTGATCCACTGTTTCTGGCAGGCTGCTGCGCGCCCGATTCAGCGTGGCCGTGGCATCGTTCAGCGCCTGATCAATATTGCCGCCCGGTTGAAAATAGAGATCTAAGCTGATTCGACCCTCTCGGGTTTGCGAAAAGACCTGCACCACCCCTTCAGTCGCAGCCAGCGCCTGCTCTAGCGGCCGCGTTACCTCGTCCACCGCCACTTCTGGAGAAACCCCAGGCGCATCGGCACGCACCCCAATGCGCGGATAGGTAATCGAAGGCAGCAAATCGACCGGCAGCTTGAGGACAAAGAACCCCCCCAGCACAATCACTGCCACCGTCAGCACCAAGGTCGCAATGTGACGTCGAATCGCGAGCGTACTGAGGCTCCAGCGGGAAGCGCCGGAGCGAGGTAACGATGGCTGCATGCGCTAATCTCCCTGCTCAGATAGAATGCTCAGCCGCACCGCCTGCCCTGAGGTCAGCGGCTGATCGCTTTGCACAATATAGGTTTCACTGGGTTCTAGGCCAGAGAGAATTTCAACTTGGTCGTCCGCGCGCTGGCCTAGTGTGACGGGGCGCGCCGTGACGGTCGGCGGCGCTGTCTCAGACTGCAGCACAAACAGGGTCTGACCATCATCGGCCAGCTCCAGCGCGCTGGTCGGCACCATCACCTGAGCGCGGCGATTGGGCGTGAACTGGACGCGCGCCAGCAGTCCGCTGCCGATGCGGCGATCGGGGTTCTCCACGGTCACCTCTACCGGCACCAGTCGGGAAGTGGCATCAGCCACCGGTGAAATCTGCGTGATCCGGCCGGCCAGCGCCAGTTCTGGAAACGCATCTAGCCCTATCTGGGCAGGCTGACCGACGCTGAGCTGACCCAGATCTAGCTCTGAAACCTGCACGGTCACCTGCAGCGTTTGTAGATCGCCTAGCTCCAGCAGCGGCGCCCCGGCTTGCACATAGTCGCCCGGATCGACCAGTCGATTGAGCACAACGCCGGTTAGGGGCGATCGCAAATCAGTAAAGGCCAGCTGCTCCTGCGTTTGCGCGACGACCGCCTGCTGCGCATCCACGCGCCCTACGGCTGCCGCGACTGCCTGCTGCCTAGCCTCTACCTGAGCCTGTGCTGAGCGCAGCGCCTGTTGAGCATTTGCTAAGGTCAGTTCTGCCGCTTCTGCCGCCTGCTGCGAAACGGCCCCCTGATTGGCTAGCCGCCGCAGTCGCTCAGCGTCAATTCGAGCCTGATCGAGCGTCGCCTGGGCCTGAGCTACCGCTGCTTGAGCATCGCTGATAGACACCTGCGCCTCAGCCACCTCCGAGCGTCGCGCGGTGAGTTCAGCCTCAGCCTCGTTGACGCCCACTGCGAGTAGATCGCTATCGAGTTCGGCCAAGACCGTACCGCGCTCGATGCGATCGCCCACATCCGCGCTGAGGGCTACCACCTGCGCGGCCACCTGCGCCCGCAGGGCCACCTGCTGCACCGGGCGCGTCGTGCCGGTATAGCCTAAAGCGCTGGTGAGTGAGCCGGTTTTAGCCTGCGCCGTCCTGACCGCCACCGGCTGATCTGACAGCTCGCGCTGGGGCGGCTCGGGCTGAGCACTACTAGGCAACAGGCCGCAGCCGGTCGAGAACAGCAGCAGCCACAGTCCCGCCTGCGATCGCAGCTTGGCGCTAACGGCCGCCCCAAGATTTTTTTTGAACACAAATCGTAGTAGCAACGGGGGGTGAACGAAAGCTAGGGGGGAACGGGAGGCACTAACGCAAAAGCGCTCTACGAATATGTAAACCTATGTATGTAAACTTATGTATACAAAACCTGATTTTTACAGGAACTGCCTGCGGATCTCTTTATTCTGCTTAGTCTAAGGTTTTCTTTTGATTTGCGCCATCTATGCAGGCTCATTGCCGACTGTCCACTTAGCTTTGTTTAGCCCGTAGCCTCTCCCGAATCATGTGCGGACGTTTTACTCAAACCCAATCGAGCGAAGCGATCGCAGCTGCGTTTCAGCTTCAGACTGTGCCTCAATCGCAACCACGATACAACATTGCGCCCTCGCAGCCGGTTGCTGCTGCGATTCAAACTAACCATCGACGCGAATATCGCATCTTTCAATGGGGATTGGTGCCCTCTTGGGCAAAAGATCCTAGCATTGGCAACCGGCTGATTAACGCGCGAGCCGAAACGGCCGCTGAAAAGCCCTCTTTTCGTAACGCTTTTAAGCGCCGCCGCTGCCTGATTATTGCTGATGGCTTTTATGAATGGCAGCGGGGCAAAGGCGTTCAGCAAAAGCAGCCTTACTACATTCAGCTCAAAGACCGCTCGCTGTTTAGCTTTGCTGGGCTCTGGGAGCAGTGGGAGCGCGGCGACGGCAGCTATCTAGAGACCTGCACAATTTTGACCACAGAGCCAAATAGCCTGTTGCAGCCTATCCACAATCGAATGCCGGTCATTTTGCCACCCCAGACATACGATACCTGGCTTGATCCTAGGCTGCAGGGCGGTCGTCAGGTGCAGCGGCTGCTTCTCCCCTATGCGGCAGATGCGATGCAGGCCTACCCGGTGAGTACATTGATAAACAATCCACGGAATGAAGACCCAGCCTGCATTAAATCGACTGAAGAAAACTCCTGAGGGTCAGGTATGAGCGCGAGCGAAGTGGTCAGAGCAATGTACGCTGCAATCAATCGACGCGATGTCGAGGGCGCGATCGCGTTTATCGACGAAAACTGCGTCTATCAAGATTTCAACTTTCCGCAGCCGTTTGAGGGTAAAGCGGCCGTGCGATCGTTATTTGAAGAGTCTTGTAACAATGTACCGCCGACGCTGACTTTTGTGATTGACGATATCACTGCCGGCGACCCGCTGGCGGTGGGCATGACCTGGCATGTTGAACTAGACGGCATCGCCTTTCCTAACGGGCGCGGCGCCAGCTTCTATCGTCTATCTGAGCGCAGCGGTAAGGTCATTTTCGCACGCGATATCGTCGAGCCGCCGGTGAAGCCGGGTAAGGTGGCGTTTGCAATTATTCGGCTGGTGTCGCCGCTGGTGAGGCGGGTTTTGGGAAGATAGGGTGAGGGGGAAAGATTTGGAGAGGGGGAGACTCAAAGAGGGGGTACCGGGGCTGCTGTGGCTGATGACGGCAAGCTATGTGTTTTTTTTGCTGCTGTCGCCGCCGGGCTGGCTGCCGGGTGAGCCGGTTTGGGCGATTCGCTCGGAGACGCTGCAGGAGATTTTGGATGAGTCGCTAAATTTCTTTTTTGTGCTGCCGCTTCTCAATCGGCTAGACATTCAGGTGATGGAAGCGCCGGTGGTGCATCCGGCAATGGAGGCGTTTTTTAATTTTGCGGAAGCTTGGATTTTTATGTTTTTGCCGCTGCTGTTGCTAGATCCGCGCGGGGATAAGCTGCCCCGGGTGCCGGTTTGGGGCGCAGCTATGTTTTTGACGAACGTGTTTTTGATGCCCTACATGGCAGCGCGATCGCAGCAGCCCGCAGCCGCAGCTGGCGAGAAAGGGCGCTTGGCCAAAGCCTTTGGCTGGGTCGGCCTGCTGGTTGGCAGCCTAGCAATCTACTGGTTTATCGCGGCTTGCCCTGAGTTTGGCAGCATCGCCGACCGGGTCGCCTACTTTGGTGAGCAGGTGGTAACCAGCCGCGTAACGCTGGCTTTCTGCGTTGATTTGCTGCTATTTGGTATCTTTCAGACGGTGCTGATGGGGGCTGCGATCGCGCGTGAGCATCCGCTGCGCTGGCTGCGGTTCCTCCCATTTTTTGGGCTGGCGATTTGGCTAATTGCACCAGAACGGTAATTTGCATGGCGCTGGGCGAACCGCGCAAGCTGTGATGGGGCACCCCGTCACTTATGCATTGCGATAGGATGAGCGGGCATTCGTCTGACGACGGCGGCTGAAAACAACCAGCCCTAGTCCACATAGGGCAAGCACTGAGGCAGGCTCTGGGACTGAGGTTGTCGCCAGGCCAATCAGGCGAGTGTCGCCGCTGCCGATGGCGCCCTGAGACGTCGCCTGTCCGGTAGCTAGATCAATGGTGTAGAGTAGCCCGCCAGATGTGGCATAAGCCGTGTTGCTATCGGCGCTAGGTGAGAAGATATCGAATCCACCCTTCTCATCAAAGTCAAAGCCTAATGCGCCAACCGTATTTAGCGTGCCGTCGTTAGGCGGGCTTTGTAGAACGAGGGTATCTAGCACATAGTCAATGTCATAAAGCTGAGTCGAGCGGCCTGCCGGTGCGCCTAGAAAAGAGTTGGTATATCCTGCGGCAGTAATATTGGGATCTGCTCCCGCATTGACGTCTCCAGCGGCGTAGATTAGCGTGCCATCGGGCTGTACGCCAGGAGTGACAGCATCGAAGTCTGCGATCGCACCCGTATCAACGTTGATTCGAAAGTTTTGGTCGTTGCTACCGACCAGACGCAGGCGGTCGGCTGCCGGGTTGAAATCTAGGCCCGACAGTTGCCCACCATTAAAAGACAGGGGTGAAAGCGTGCTTTGCAAAGTAGCTGCGCCTGTTACTGGGTTGATTGTATAGATCTTGTTGGTATCTGTGACGCCGTACAGTAGGTTGTTGGCAGGTCGAAAATCAATGCCAAGCAGCGTACCATCAACGCCGCTCACGCCAATCTGCCGAGTTTTGGTCAGATCGTCGAGATCGAAAGATATTAACGCGTTGCTATCAGTCAGTCCTAAGAAGCTAATGGTTGCAGCAGAGACAGCAGACGCACTGGCTATAAAGCCAGCAGCAGCTGCCACAACAACAAACATCGCGCGGCCAAACTTATTGAATTTCATCAGAAGGTCTCCAGTAGTAAGAGAACTGTTCTACCTCGGTACGGAGAAGCCTTATCAGTAGATTTCCCGAGACAATATAAAGGATAAAGCTTTATATAACGGCTCAGAATTTCAATATTTCATAAAGTTTTGATGAAGCTGACCCTATTTTAGGCTGACCTATGGGCCCAGTTAAGGGAATGGATGGGCTGTGATCGCATAGTCACCCTACTTAGGAACGCTGCTTTTTGGCTAGCGATTTGGCGAATTGTGTTAGCGCGGTAGCGGGTGAGGTCGCGAATGGGGAGACGCGAGGAGCGGGTAAAACGCTCCGGGTTTCCGCGTCTTCCACTCTCCGCGTCTTCTCTGGCTCTCTACGCTAGCCGCAATCGCTTGGTAAGCACCACAATCACCTCTCCTGCCTGCCCGGTCGGCTGCGGTCGACTCCAGTCGTTCGGTTCGGCATAGTGCAGCTTGTGCAGCGTTTGAACGGTAATTTGCACGGCGCTGGGCGAACCGCGCAGGCTGTGATGGATAGATTCGAACTGTGGATTGGCTGGTGTGAGGACAGGCGAGAGTGGGGGCATGACAATGCCCGATGTCAGGTATAGCAACATGGATCTGGTCTCCTAAAATAGGTCGCTTTTTGAGCTTGGGAGGAAACCAGAATCCAAAATCGCTTAGCCACCCCGTTACTTTCGTGCAATCAGGGTGGCTAGGGCATAATGTCCCTAGGTCGCCAGACTGGTTAGGTCAGTGTGGGGGCTTAGTTGCTCGCTTGGTATTGCTAGTACCGGCGAGCAGCGCCAAGAGATCTCGGATTCTGTTTGAGTCGCCGCTGTGAGGTCCAGCAGGTGGGCCAGCGGCTTAGTTATTGACGATATGCTGAATCGCACTGCTCAGTCAACAGGTTTGCAAGATTTTTTTAGATTTGTTCTAGAGTACGGATAGATGTGGCTCGGCAAAGGCTGTGTTGCTGATCAAGACTGTCGCCCGCCTAGTCGCTGATCTGTAGCTGCTGGTAAAACATTAACTGAAATTGTGGCGTACGGATTTTTCAACTGCCCGATAATCATGAATCGAATGAAATCTCCTAAGCTTTCAACTAGGCGAGCATGACGCAGTTCGCCGCAGTCAACTGCGTCAAATCCAATCTCTTCAGCTAGTTGCATCACTGCTCGGCGCGCTTCAGCATCGTCGCTGCAGACAAAGACAGAAACCTTGTGATGCTTAAGCGGACTAGGGGCTAGCTCAAAGACCTCTTGCGCCATTGTGTTGAACGCTTTGACCACCCGCGCTTTCGGTACTTCTGAGGCGAGTTTTTCGGCTAGCGACTGCTCGATTGGGGCGTAGGCAAACCCGTCTGGAATTTCAGAATTGTTACAGTCAATCAAAATTTTGCCAGACAGTATCTCGACCGCAGTAAGCACCTCAGCCGGGTTAATGCCGCGTATAGTATACAGCAATACATCGCCGAAGGTTGCTGCGTCGTCATTAGTGCCGCCTTGCGTTCCGCGCTTCGCGAATGCGGCTACCGACTGCCCCTTCTCCGCCGTGCGAGCTCCAAAGAAAACCTCATGTCCTTGCTCTGCCCAGAGGAGACCCAGAGAGCGACCCATATTGCCGCTGCCGATAATGCCAATCTTCATGGTTGGAGCTGTTCCCAAGCGCTATTGAGTATCAGTGACAAAATGCAATCATACATCTACATAATCCGGCAATCAAATAGGAGCCGTGGACTGCTAAGGTGCCTTATCACAAGGCTTATAGAGCGATTCTCTCGGATCTATTTAGCTGCCGGAGTAATATAAATTTGAAAATTGCCCGTTCTCAATTGCATGCTGCGATCGCTCAAAGTTGATCACGCTATTGCCGAGAAAATCGACG
>JAAHIA010000110.1 GCA_010671975.1 Leptolyngbya sp. SIO4C1
GGTGTCAAAGCCTGACTCATCAAGACATCTTCGAAATAGCGATCCAGTAAGCTTTCTAAGGGCTCGTGAGAATATTTTGCGCCAGTCAAAATCTGTAAATTGCCGACAAGGCTTTTTCGCCCCAGCCATTTGTCAATTGCGGTTGACGGAAAGATCTGCTCTCCTTCGTGAAAATAGAATTTAAGCAGCTCTTCGGCTGTGTAATGCGGAATTTTGCTTTGATCGGAGCGGGGCTTAACTAAGCCTAACGATAAAATGCCGCCGGTTGAAGTTCCGGCAATCAAGTCAAATAGATCTGCAATCCTCGATCCCGTTCGCTTTTCAATTTCGATTAGCACGACAGCGGGGATAATGCCTCTAATTCCGCCGCCATCGATAGCCAGGATTTTCTTCATGGATGCTAATTCACGCGGAGCTAAAGTCCAAGCTTATAGACTTGATACATCCAGGTTGCCCACCCATCAGATTAAATTGGACTAACGCTGCATTTACCCTAGTGGGGATCGCTAATATCGCAGGTTTCTGGCTTGAGGTCGCGCTCCATCAGCGCCTCGACCGCCTCTTTGGGCGTGATAGCGCCGTTGAGCAAGCGATGCACCTGCCGGGAAATCGGAATGGGAATGCCCTCACGATTGGCAATATCGACTAGAACGTGAGCCGTATTCACCCCTTCTGCCGTGCTGCCTAGCTCTTCGAGAACCTGACTGAGATGCTTCCCCTGCGATAGGCCGTAGCCCACCCGGTAGTTACGGCTGAGCGGACTGGTGCAGGTTGCTAGCATATCGCCGAGCCCTGAGAGCCCAAAAAAGGTATCGGCCTGGGCCCCTAGCCGCGTGCCGATGCGAATCACTTCCGGAATCGCTCGGGTAATCAGCGCCGCTCGAGCGTTAGAGCCCAGGCTGAGGCCGTCGCAGACGCCGACCGCGATCGCGACCACGTTCTTTAGCGTGCCGCCCAGCTCGGCCCCGAGCGGATCGGCGCTGGTGTAGACCCGAAACATGTCAGAAGCATAGACCTGCTGCACCCTGGCCGTGGCCGCAAGGTCGCTGCCGGCAACCACGGTCGCTGCGGGCAGACGCTGATCGATTTCTTTAGATAGATTAGGCCCTGAGAGCACCACTACCGGATTTTCAGGAAACGCATCCTGATAGATCTGCGACGGCGTACGCGTGGTTTCGGGGTCTAACCCTTTCGTAGCGGTGACAAGAATAGTCGATGTGGCCAGCGGCGTCGCCTGAAGCTTTTGGGCAATGTCGGCAACGCCCTTCATCGAGATAGCTGACAGCACAATGTCGGCATTCGCCACCGCTGCTGCTAAGCTCGTTGGCCCGCGCCGCGACCAAATCTGTACCTGGTTGCCGTTGGTCAGCGCCAGTCGCGCTAGGGTCGTCCCCCAGGCGCCGGCGCCGAGCACAGTCACACTAGCAGTCTGCTGCAGCGCTTCGGCGAGCGAAATAGACGATGCAGAAGAAGTTACAGAAGTCACCATGTTGATTTAGCGTTGATTGAGTCAATACGGCTATTTCATTATCGGCCAAGGTCACGCAATCGGAACTTCTGTGCGAGCAGAGACAGCATCTAGCTGATAGTCAGGAATGCAGTTCTCTGACATAAAGGTGCGATAGTCAGCCAAACTGCGATCGCACTTAGCCGCTGACCAGCCGCAGTGCTGCTGCAGTGTTTCGGCCACTGCTTTAGCCGCTTCTAGGCCGTAGCCACCTAGCATTGACAAAGCCGTGCGACGACGGCAAATATCTAAAATTGTCTGCGCCAGCTCAGACTGCACCGCATAGACCGCCTGCGCCCTGACGTCCGGTAGCCCGGCCACGAGCGGTTCGCCAAGGGCCGGTGTTGCCTCAATCAGCGCCATCACCTCAGGTGCGCGAGCGCCGTAGAGCGCAAACAGATGATCCATGGCTTCGCGGCTGACGCAGCTGCTGTAGGTGGCAATCGCCGCTTGAACCCGCTCGTCGGTAGGCTTAATCGCACCCGGCAGCGGTGCTTTGCGCGTGGGGCTTTGTCCCACGGTGCGCTTTTGCTTACGCAGCGCAGCCTCAACCATTTCTTCACCCACCTGTCGATGCGTGGTCAGCTTACCGCCAATCAGCGAGATCAGGTTGTTTACCCCTTCTTTAGCGTGATCGTAGAGCACGTGGCTGCGCGTGATGCTGCTGGGCTTTTTACCCTCGGCATAGGGCAGCGGCCGCACGCCAGAATAGGTAAATTTCACCGCATCGCGCGACAGCTGAGCGGACGGAATCACCCGATTGGTTTCTGTAATCAAATAGTCAACTTCTTCATCGTTGGCCTTTACCCGATCGAGGTCGCCCTCAAACCGCAGATCGGTTGTGCCAATCAGGTACATGCCGAGCCAGGGCAGGATAAAGAACGGCCGACCATCGGTGAGTGCCTCAACATAGAGCGCAGTGCCGGGCGCACCGGGGAACGAATCGACAATAATGTGGCTGCCCTTGGTGCCACCAATTTTGCGCGTCTTTGCGATCGCAGAGCGTGAGCCATTTGCATAGGCACGCTGGCAAATCTCATCAACCCAGGGCCCGGCCGTATTGATTACCACAGTTTGCTCATGGCCTTTGACGGTAAACGTTTCACCCGTGAGCACATCTTCACAAGCGAGGCTAGCAATGCGGCTGCCCTGCTGCTGTAGCCGGGTCACCGTTACATAGTTGAGCATATCTGCCCCAGCAGCCTGAGCTGACAGCACAATCTCTAAACAGAGCCGCTCAGCATACTCTACCTGAGCATCGTAGTACTGCGCACCGCCCTTGCAGCCCTGCGGGTTAACCGCTCGAAAAAGCTGCTGCAGCTTTGCCGCTGGCAGCATGCGATGATTGGGCAAACTCTTGTCGTAGCTCAGCACGTCGTAGAGCAGCATGCCGGCCTGAATTTCCCAGTAGCTGCGCGAGCCGCTAGCGTAGATGGGAATGGTCAACTGAATCGGCTTGACCAGGTGAGGTGCCGTGCGTAGCAAAATCTCGCGTTCGCGTAGCGACTCACGCACTAAATTAAATTCAAAATACTCCAAGTAGCGAAGTCCGCCGTGAACCAGGCGGCTAGACCAGCTAGTAGTGCCACTGGCAAAGTCACTCTTCTCAACTAAAACCGTCTTCAGCCCGCGCATAGCCGCATCACGGGCCACCGCGACGCCGTTAATTCCACCCCCAATGACAATCAGATCGTACGTCGCTGCTTCAACTGCGGCAAAATCTCGCATATTAAACCTTCGCTCTATATAAATTAATGTAACGAAATAAAAGCGAAGGGGCACGTCTGTGCCCCCAACTTAGTGATGCCTTGGTCTTAAACTAGCGCCGGTGCCTTGGTCTCCAAGCCAGCCGCTTTGGCCTCTCGGAACATGTGATTAGCCCACTGCTGCACGTCATAGCGGCGGATTGCCTTGTTCATCCGGCTCATCCGGTCGGCCTGCTCCTCAGGGCTCATGGCCAGAGCCAAATCAATGCACTCGTCCATTTTGGTTGAGGAATAGGGGTTGGTCAGAATCGCATCTGGCAGCTCTACCGCCGAGCCGGTAAATTCTGAAAGCACAACAGCCCCATCTTTGCCGCCGTGCGCTGCTATATATTCTTTCACCACTAGGTTCAGCCCGTCTCGCAGCGGACAGATCCAGGCAATATCAGCGGCCTTGTAGAAAGACATCAGGTCTTCGTAGGGCACCGGCTCAGTAAACAAAATCACCGGCGTCCAGTTGAGCTTGGCAAAGCGACCGTTGATCTGGCCCACTAGCTGCTCAATCTGCTGCTGGGCAATCCGATAGACGCGCATTCCCTTGGCTGCTTTGACCGCCGTCATGATCAAATTAACCTTACCAATCATCTCAGGCCGCCGCACCAGCAGACGCTCGTAGCACTGCAGCATCTCCTTGGCCCCTTTGACATAGTCCACCCGACCAGCCGACATAATCAGCTTGTTGTCACCGATGTCCGTACGCAGCTGTTGCACCCGCTCCATCACCGAGTCGCTCGTCGCCACCTTAAAGATATAGTCAGGGCTAGTCCCCACCGGAAACGCATCGATTTGCACCAGCTGGTCTTTATAGCGCAGCTTGGTGACCATTTCAGGCTCAGCTAGCGCCGTGCCCACTTTGGTGAAGGCTTCTGGCACCGGCACTCGCTCTACCACCTCAACCTCGCGGCAGCTGCGCGCGGCAGAGACAAAGTTCTGCACGTATCGCGGAATATGAAAGCCGCAAAGATCGCAGCACAGCAGACTGTCAACAATGGCCTCGCGCCAGTGCAAAATATTGAACACATCCGCCGCTGGAAACGGCGTATGGTGGAAGAAGGCAATCTTCACATTAGGCATCTTCTGGCGGATGTAATAGGGCGTCAGCCAGAGGTTGTAGTCGTGAATCCAGATCAGCGCGTCTTCGGCCGCATCTTCACAGGCGGCTTCTGCAAACAGCCGATTGATGTTCTGAAAGTTTTCCCAGTCGGAGCTGTCGTAGGTAAAATGCTCTGGAAATGAATGCAGAATGGGCCAAAAGGCCTCTTTGGAGGTGATGTGATAAAAGTTTTTCACCTGATCCGCTGAGAGGGGGATGCGGCGCACTACGCAACTATCGCTGCCGCCTTCCATCGTGACCCGCTCTTCAAAATTAGCCTGCTGCTTGCTGGTAACCTGCTTCCAAGCGACCCAAGTACTTTGGTCGGCATTGGCAAAAAAGTTCTTGAGGGTGGGCACAATGCCGTTAGGGCTCTTTTTATCGCGATAGTAAATCTTGCCGTTTTCTCTCACCTCGTCGTAGGGTTCACGGTGATAGAGAATAACCAGCGAGGATTTCATTCGATATACTCCTGAACGTTGGTCAAACAGTATCGTATGGGATTACGTTTTGCAACTGGCCGCACTTGGCCGCAGCCCCGCTATTCCAGTAGGCCGGGGCGCTGTGCCTGATTTTGGCAGACCCAGCAGTCAGATTTAGCAGCTTAGCTCAAAACTAGGCTCAGAAAACTTAAATATCTTTTAATATATTGAGAGATAGAAATCCGATACGAAAAATTTGGTTAAGTCCTGATTTAGTCCATCCGGGCTGGCGCTGTGGCGACTGGCTGCGATCGCAAGGCTAATCGAATATCAATCGATACGGCTAATCGATTTTGATAACTCAGCGGTCTGAGCCTATGATGCCGTTGCCCTGTGAGCGCTGGTGCGGGCTGCAGGAGCCTTTATAACCGGGTTTGCAATCTTAATGATTTTGGTCCAGCTTATTTGTTGGCCGTTAGCTTGTTCAGAGGAGCAGAAGTGGTCGCAACCGTCTCTAGGAGAATACAGCTTGTTGAAGATGAAACACAGAGCCTGCTGGCTTGGGCAGACAGTATTCAACAGTCGACAGATACCTACTTTGTAAAGGCTCAGAAGCTAGCGCGGCGGCTAGGCGCCCACTACCGCCACGATCGGCTGACTGAAATTGGCTTTTGGACCCCAGAGCTAGCCGGTGACATCATTCAGTCTGAGCACAAGATTGACTTAGAAATCTACACGCCGCTACAGCCGATTGACTTTCGCGCCACCGAGCAGCAGGTTGAGTTTCAGCGAGTGCGCGTACCGATTGTCAAACAGGGTGAGTTTGTCTGGGCCGTGCTGGAGGGCATGACCCCAGGCAACCGCAGCCGCGCCGGCAGCTTTTACTGGCTGCGCTACGTCGATCCAGAAGGACGTATTCGCATCATTCGCGATCCGCTGGCCTATTCGCTGCCCTACGGGGTCTTTGCACCAGCAGAGCTCTACGACATGGAACGGCTGCAGCGCCAGCGGGCCGATCGCAGCTATTTCCGCAAAACAGGCGTCACCAACCTCGACGCTGAAATTCCGCGCGTGCCGGCGCCGACGAATATTCTGCAGATCCATATCAAAACGGCATCGGCAGCCGGCAGCCTAGAAGGGTTGACCGAAATCTATCGAAGAATGTCTCAAAAACTCGCTGCTGGCGAAGCGCTAACGCCGCAGGAAGAAGTCTATGCCGGCTACGATGCGATTCAGCTGCTGCCGGTTGAGCCAACCATTGAATATCGGCGCGAAGATGCTCATTTTGAATATGAGTTTTTTGCGATCGCTTCTCTCGACGACGATGCCCATGCCAGCGAGACGCCCCCTGTAACCGTGACGCTGCGCAAGCCGAATACGCAAAACTGGGGCTATGATGTGCCAATTCTGGGCTCTAGCGCGACCAATCCAGCCGTGTTGGGCAGCCTGCGACCGCACGAGGTTATTGACTTCATTACCACGCTGCACAACTTTTCTGAGGGTCCCATTCAGCTAATTTACGACTTGGTCTATGGCCATGCCGACAATCAGGCGCTTGAGCTGCTGACGCACCAATTCCTCAAAGGCCCTAACATGTACGGCCAAGACCTCAACCACCAGTCGCCTCAGGTGCGCGCCAGTCTGCTAGAGATGCAGCGCCGCAAAATCAACACCGGCGCAGACGGTGTGCGCGTCGATGGTGGGCAAGATTTTCGCTTCTTCAACCCGCTGACCGATCGCGTCGAGCAGGACGATGCTTACCTGCTGGCGATGAGCGACGTGGTGCAGGAGATTGGCGGCAGCCGACGGCTGATGTTTACCATCTTTGAAGACGGTCGCCCCTGGCCTCAAGAAGGCTGGGAAGAAATTTCGCGCTATCGCGAGCTGATTGAGCAAAAGCCTGGCTCCTTTCAGTGGGGACCGCTGATCTTTGCGCACAACACGCCGACGCTCAAAGGGTTTTGGGATCGTAAGTGGCGGCGCGTTTGCGAAGTCATCTTTCAGGGCGACCACTGGATTACCGGCTGCGGCAACCACGACACCGTGCGGCGCGGCAATCAGGTGGATGAAAACAGCGACATCAACTGGAATCTGGGTCAAACCCTGCCAGACGTGCTGCACACTGCCTATAACAATCCGGCAACGCAGCTTTGGGTCTACGGCTTTAGCCCGGGCCTGCCGATGGACTTTCTCAACGCTAATATTGGCGCCGCCTGGGGATTTTTCCGCAATACGGACGATCGCTACGGCGTGAAGGTCGTCTCGGAAGAAATTGGTTTTCTAGACTGGCAGGTTGAGCCTGAAGCATATACCCAGACAGACGCTTTTCCGCGACTCAAGCAGCTGGGCTTTGTAGATTTCCAGCAGCTGCGAGATTTTGCTAGAGCGCTGCATGAGGCCATGATTGCCACCGACTATGACATGGAAGAGGTGGCTAAGATCTGCAAGCTGTGCCTCGACGAGGGCGACAGCGTCTGCAGCGTTCCCGAACTAGAGGACCTGTTTAGCGAACCGTCGCTGCCTAAGTTTTTGTCTACTCTAGACGTGCCGAAGCTGAAGCAGTTCGCCATGGCCTTCATGGAAGACGGGCATGATTTTTGCAACGTGTCTCGCTACTACGAGCGAATTCCGGCAGGCATCAGCCATTTTCACCTAGCCCTGCGACGCTACCGTCAGCGCCATGCCTGGCTGCAGAAAAATCTGACCGGTCAAGATCGCTTCAATCGGATTAGCGACGATCGCAGAACGCTTTTCTACGGTCTGAGAATGCAGCCTGAAGCCAAAGGTAGCGAAACACCCGCCAGCGTTGCCATGGTGGCTCACATGGGCGGCGAGCCGCTGAAGGTACGACTGGGCGACTGGCTACAGCTCGATATGGATCACTGGCGCGTTGCGATCGCCACGCCCGACCTTGACATTCAGACCGACCTCAAAGATCTGTATGCCTTCGAGCTCAAAGACAGTCAGGCGGTGCTGCTAGAGCCCATTGACAGCAGTGCTGAGACAATGGCAGAGCAAAAAAATCAATTTGATGGCCTAACGAACAGCTATCCGGTTAAAACGATGGCTTAATTGAGGAACAGCGGCAGTGACGGTTCGCTCAGCTGGCGTAAACTGGGAAAATTTATCGAGCAGTAACTTTTCTATCTTGATAGAAATTTTCAAAATGCTACGATAACTTAACTTCTATGCCTAGCGCTGAAAAGTTCATTCCCTCGTTCATAGATGTTAGGAGAAATATGGAACAGAAGCTCAGAGAACTCATTGGGCAGCCCGGTGTGTGGCTTTACGTCCAAAGCAGCAATGGCTGGTTCAAAAATGTAGAGATTCTGGAAGTCGCCTCTGAAACCATTACTTTTCGATATGAGTCTGAGAGCGAAACCGAGCGCAAAGTCTGGGAAAAGACGACCCGCTTAGACAACGTTGCTGAAATTGAAGTGCGCCTGCTTGCCGTTCCCAAAGCAACTCAGCAGTTAGATACCATTCGCGGCCAGCTATCGCGGCTATTAGAACAGAGCGATTCAACCGCCAGCGAAGCGACTGATTCTGACTGTCGATAGACCTCGCACGCTAGCCTGCTAGCTTAATCCACTTCCGCAGACAGCGGTTCTAGCCCTGCCGCAGCCAGACTGTCGTAGGTGCTATCCATTGCAGGCTCGGGGGGCACAAAAACCACAAAGCCATCCCGACCGCGCGTCAGCAGCACCCGATAGCTGTTCAGCCGCAGTCGCAGCGGATTGCTGACATTTTTTTGGCGCACTGAGCTAGTCCAGCCATCCTGCCAGGTTAGGTCGCTGCCCCAGCAAACGATAGGAAAATCAAGCTCTAACCCCTGACAGCCAAACTCAGTCACGACGCCCGTTAGCGCACAGCAAGACAGCAGCGAATCCGGCGGGTCTATATACCAGGGGCCTACCTTCAGCCGCTGCGTCGCTAGGTAGTCATTCGCCACGCCATATTTAGCTAAGTTACGCGCTCGAGAAGAGGCCATCAGGCCGTAGCGCTTATCAACCTGTTCAGCATATCGCTGCCGACAGTAGGCTTTGGCGGTCTCTAAATCGCGGGCGACGTACATATCAAAGCCGCTAAGCTGCGGCCTGAGGGCAGCCGCTGCGGCAAAGTCGCTGTCTAGCAGGTACCCTACCCAGCGCTGCAAATCTTTAGCCAAGTGGCTGCGCAGCGACAGGCTCAGATCCAAAAAAGGCTGTGGCTGTAGCGATAGGCCCGGCTCGAAGTAGGTAGCCTGCTGCGGTGAGCAATGCACCTGCCAATCTACGGCTGAGCTAGCAACCGCTTCGTTCCACTGCTCTGTCCCTTCTTCCTCGCCGACGTGAATCTCTTGACCTTCGCCAATCAGCCCTAGAACGACGCACCAGTCGGGTACGCGCGAGGCAATGTTCAATACCGCACCGGCGGCGGCTTGCTCAATTCCATACTTTTCGCCCATGCGCGCTGCATCCCAGGCGCGCTGTGCCTCATCAAACACGATGATGTGCTCGGGCGGCGCTTTTTGCTGTCGCACCTCATAGGTGAGGTAGAAGTTGCGCACCGGCTGCACAAAGGCCCGACTCTTCAGCGCATATTGCAGCACCGTGATCAGCGGTCCGTTGCCAGACAGCAGCACTGCCTGCTTTTGATTGTCGGTGCGCAGCGGATGCTGATAGACAAACTGCAGTCCCACCAGCGTTTTACCTGCGCCAGGCACGCCGGTAATCAGCACCAGATGACGCTCCTGCTGCGCCTGAGCCTGCACCACCAGCTGGCCGAGATAGTCAAGCACGTCTGGAATGCGCGCGCTGTGGGCGCGGCGAATATTGGGCAGCGGCTCGTTTTCAAAGATAGTCCGGGCCGCCTGGATCACGGTCGGCAGCGGTGCATAGTCGGCGGCGCGCCAGGCTTCTAGCGATAGCTGGGCGGCTCCCTTTGACTGACCCAGATCGCCCAAGTAGGCAGCAATTTCAGCTGGCCCCAGCACTACCACAGCGTCCTGCACTTCCCCAGACTGCTCGCGCCGGGTCAGCACCAGCGCCGCGCTAACGTCGCACTGCTGCGCCACGCTGTGATATTCGGCCAGATCGCGGGCATAGGCCGCTGCCTGGTCGCGATCGGCTGCTGCGATCGCAGCCTTCTGCTTAAATTCCAGCACCGCTATCTGCCCTGGCGCTAATACCAAAACATCCGGCCGTCGCCCGCCCTCGCGCGGCAGCTCATATTCAAACAGGATGAGCCACTGTGCTGCCTCCGCCCGGTCTTCTATCAGCTGGGTGAGCTGCGATCGTAGCACCGTCGCACAGTCCTGCCAAGCCTGCTGCTGCGTTTTTGTCGCCTGCTGCTGATAGCGCTGGTAGTAGGCCGCTCTCATCTGCGGCAGCCAGTCTGAGGCCGCTGAGAAGTCGGCAATCGTTCCGCCCCATAGCCAAGGCTCAGCGGTTTCAGTTCCGAAGAGGGAGAGCTGATCGGACGGAGAGGTCTGCACCATGCGCAAGCGTTGTCATTACTCAGTAACTACTCTCCATTTATTAAATTCCTCAAACTCTTACGCCGCTTCTCTCTATTAGCAGAAAAAAACGCGACACAATAGGGGATGTTGTCCCAAGCTGCCAATCCTATGGACGTCCAAGCTGCCTCCACGCGGTTACTGGTTTCGGATATCAAAACCTGCTGCGAGTTCTATCGCGACCTGCTCGGCCTGCCGGTCGTCATTGAAGATCTCGAACGCGGCTACGTAGAATTCGAAATAGCCAACATGCGGCTGTCTTTATTTTCACAACAAGAGATGGCTGAAATCATTCACACTACCGATAAACCCAGTCAAGCCGACTGCCAAGATAAAGTTTTGCTCATTTTTAAAGTTAGAAACGTAGACGATGTCTATCACAACCTGCATCTCAAAGGCATCAAATTTGACGAACCCCCTACCAAAAATGCCGACTTCGCCCTCAAAATTGCCTACTGCCGCGATCCTGAGAATAATTTAATTGGCCTATTTGAACCGCTGATGTGATTTTGAGTTTTAGATTTTAGACTCTAGAGCCGTTCGCTAGCTTTCCAAAATCCAAAATCGGCCCTCTAAAATCCTCAGGCCTATCCGTATCGCTACTAAAGGAGATTCTCTTTAAAAATGTCTCAATATATTATGGCCCTCGATCTAGGCACGACTGGCAATCGGGCAATGCTGTTTAACCAGGCGGGTGACATCGTTGGCCAGGCTTATAAAGAGCTGAAGCAGTACTATCCGCAGCCGGGCTGGGTAGAGCACGATGCGACTGAAATTTGGCAGGCGGTGCGCTGGGCAATGCAGACTGCGGTGAAAGAGGCAGGGATTGAGGCGAAAGAGATTGCGGCGATTGGGCTGACGGTGCAGCGTGAGACCTGCCTGCTGTGGGATAAGACGACCGGCGAACCGCTGCATCACGCTATTGTTTGGCAAGATCGCCGCACGGCTAAGCTCTGTCAACAGCTAGCGGAGCAGCGCAGCCACATCTACGATCGCACCGGCCTGTTTTTAGATGCTTATTTTTCAGCGACGAAGCTCACCTGGCTGCTTGAGAAAACGCAGCCGGCCAACTTAGACAATGTTCTTGCGGGCACCGTCGATGCCTGGGCACTTTGGAAGCTGACCGGCGGTCAGGTGCATGCCACCGACCACAGCAACGCTAGCCGCACCATGCTGATGAATCTGGCCGAGCAGCAGTGGGACGAGTCTCTACTGAAAATTTTTCAAATACCGGCACAGATCTTGCCAGACATTAAGCCCAGTCAGGGGCATTTTGGTACCGTCACCGCCGATATTCTCGGTGTGGAAATTCCGGTTACCGCCATTTTTGGCGATCAGCAGGCGGCGCTGTTTGCCCACGGCTGCGACCGTCCGGGGCTGCTGAAATGTACCTACGGCACCGGCGCCTTTTTGGTGTCGCATACCGGCGATGAGATTGTGCGATCGCACAATCAGCTACTTTCAACCATTGCCTGGACTCAGGCTAAACCAGAGGGCGGCTATCGCCTAGGCTACGCTTTAGAAGGCAGCATGTTTACTGCTGGGGCCTGCATTCAGTGGCTGCGCGACGGCCTGCAGGTCATTGACACCGCTGCTGACAGTCAGCCGCTGGCCCTGTCCGTTGAAGACAATGGCGGCGTTTACTTTGTCCCCGCGCTCAGCGGCCTGGGTGCCCCCCACTGGGATATGAGCGCGCGCGGGGCCTTTTTGGGCCTGACGCGCGGGGCGACTAAAGCCCACATGGTGCGGGCGGTGCTAGAAGCGATCGCCAACCAGGCGCGCGAGGTGGTGCAGGCAATCAACGACGATAGCGGCACGCCCATTCAGCTGCTGAAAGTCGATGGCGGTGCCTGCCAGAACGACTTCTTGATGCAGTATCAGGCGGATGTGCTCGGCATTCCGGTCGAGCGGCCGGCGGTGCTAGACGCGACCGCACAGGGCTCGGCCTTTGCCGCCGGGCTAGCGGTTGGCCTCTGGGACAGCTATGCCGATTTGGTCGCACAGCGGCAAATTGATTGCGTTTTTGAGCCTGCTTCTAGCGCCGCCCAGGCGCAGT
>JAAHIA010000111.1 GCA_010671975.1 Leptolyngbya sp. SIO4C1
TTAGCTTGTCAGGCCAATCTAGCTCAACTTTGTTGAAAGTCTCCTTGATTCTGAAAGTCAATACTAAGCCAGGCACGTGCCTGGCTTTTTCTTTGAGCCCCGTTGCCGGCGTACGGGCAAAAAAAGAGATAGGGCAAATACCCTATCTCGGTTACTGTCTGGAGGAGGAGCCCGAAGGCTATTTAGCTGTCTCTCTTAGCTAAATTTGAGCGCATTGCTATCTAAGCGCTATCTAGGCATTGCTGTCAGCATCAGCTACTTCAATCGCTGGCTGCTCAGCTGCATCAAGCGTATTCACGTTCACTTTAACAACGCGATTGCGCGCCTCAACCGACTTCGGCAGAGTCAGGGTTAGCATACCGTTGCTGTAGTCAGCGCTGACCTGATCGTGCTGAATTGTTGTGGGCAAAGAGATCACCCGGCGGAAGGTGCCATAGTGAAACTCACTGTGCAAAACGCGCTGCGCTTCACCGTACTCAGGTGCATGACGCTCGCCAGAAACAGCCACTGCTTTACGGCTAGCTTGAATGTCAATCTTCTCAGCATCGACTGCTGGTAGCTGAAGATGAGCAACAAAGCTGTCACCGTTGTCAATCAGTGAGATCGCCGGTGTCCAGGTGGTAGATACAGGCTCAGCCACCTGATCAAACATGCGATCTAGCTGACGCTGTAAGGTTTCTAGCTCTTGAAACGGTTGCCAATAACGTACGATCATGTTGAGTCCTAGTTGATGTCTCTCTCTACAGTTCCTATGATGCTGTGAGGTTAAAGAATAGCCCAGGGTAGGGAACCTCACCCGCAGGTAGGGCTTACCGTCTTTAGGCAGAGGTGCCAAGCAGGCCGCTCTGCTAGAGTAGCTTTCAGCGCTTTTGAACTCCAAAATTGAGCGCGGTTCAACAGTTGTTGTATCAGCAAAAACATGGCTCAGACAGTTCTAATTACGGGTGCCTCTAGCGGCATTGGTTATGAATTTGCCAATATCTTTGCAGCGCAGGGCTACTCGCTAGTGCTCGTGGCTCGCAGCGAAGGCGAGCTACGCGAGCTCAGCCAGCGCCTGAGTCAGCAGGCTGTTGAGGTGACCGTACTCCCCTTCGACTTGAGTCAGCCAGAGGCACCGCAGCAGCTTTTTGAGCAGACAAAGGCGCAGGGCCTACAGATTGACATCTTGATCAACAACGCTGGAATTGGGGACTATGGTCCGTTTATAGAAAGCGACTGGCCAAAGCAAAACACTATGCTGCAGCTGAACATGGCGGCGCTCACGCACCTGTGTCACCTGTTTTTACCCGAGATGGTGGCACGGCGCAGCGGCAAAGTGCTCAATGTCTCTTCTTTGGCAGCGTTTCAGCCAGGGCCGTTTATGGCTGTTTACTATGCAACTAAGGCCTATGTGCTCTCCTTTACCGAGGCTATCAACAGCGAGCTTAAAGGCAGCGGCGTCATGGCCACAGCCCTTTGTCCCGGGCCAACTCAGTCTAAGTTTCAGGCGAGAGCCAATCTCACAGAGATTGATTTTTTTCAATCGAATCAGCTGCCAACAGCGGCTGAGGTAGCCCAGTTTGGCTACGAGGCCTTAATGCGTCAAGATACCGTTGCCGTCCACGGATGGACTAACAAGCTGCTAGCTACGCTGCCTCGACTGCTGCCGCGTCAGGTCATCACTAGCGCCGTTCGCCGCATGCAGGCCCCTAGCCAGGCTTAGCCTGATTAAGGCTGAGGCCGTTTAATTTCAAACGAAATAGACGGCTTATGCTGGGTCGGCACAGGTCGCGAGTCAGGCGGCAAAGCTGACTGAGCGGTCGGCTCTGGCGGGCGCGCTCGATCTAATGAGTTTGCTACTGAGTTTGGCAATTCTGGTTTTGAGGCCGGTTTTGAAGCCGGTTTTGAAGCTCCATAATTGCTAGCGATCGCTAGCCCAATGCCGCCCATTAGCGACATCGGCAGTGACAGCTGGCTCGGCCAGCTCAGCTGCATTAGCCACTGAACCAGCTCTGCCCCGGCAAAGAGCAGCCCAAAGCAAATCAGTCCAAATCTCATAGATGATGGGTACCTCAGGTTCGCGAAGACAATTGAAATCCTACTTAATCCTGCCACGAGGGGAGAGCAATGGCGCTAGAGTAGATAGAGTATAGAGACGTACCCGGACTGGAGTCAGTTAGAAATACCGTGGATGCCGCATTTAAAGGAATTACTCTGCTTTCTCAGCGCGAAATTGACCAGATGCGTAAAGCCGGTCAGCTAGCCGCGCGGCTGCTCGATCATTTAGCGCCGCTGGTGCAGCCAGGCGTAAGTACGCTGACGCTCAACGACGAGGCAGAGCGCTGGACCCAGGCTCACGGCGCTATCAGCGCACCGCTAGGCTATGCCGGCGGCCAGGGTGTACAAGATTTCCCCAAGTCTATCTGCACTAGCGTCAACGAGGTAGTCTGCCACGGTATCCCGAATGCCGATCAGATTTTGCAGGACGGCGACATTATCAATATTGATGTGACACCGATTTTGAACGGTTACCACGGTGATACCTCACGAACTTTCTTAGTCGGCAGTCCGACTCCAGAAGCGCGCCGGCTAGTCGAGGTCACTGAGCGGGCCATGTATATCGGCATCAAAGCGGTCAAGGCCGGCGGTCGCGTTGGCGACATTGGTGCAGCCATCCAAGCCTACGCTGAAGGTGAGGGCTTTTCGGTGGTGCGCGACTTTGTTGGTCACGGCGTGCATCGCACTTTCCACGCTGAACCGCAGATTCCACACTATGGCACCGCCGGCAAAGGTAAGAAACTGCGCACCGGCATGGTCTTTACCATCGAGCCGATGATCAACCTGGGTACGCACGAGGTCGAGATGCTCGACGATGGCTGGACTGCCCTCACGAAGGATCGACAGCTCTCAGCCCAGTTTGAGCATACGGTTGCGATCACCAAATCAGGCGTTGAAATTTTGACCCTCGCGCCGGCTGCTGTCGTCGCTTAAATTCGCTATAGCCCCCCGGTCACAGACCTAACAGCTTGTGGGATGATGTCTCACAGCGCCGCAGCGGCGCATTCATTTCATGGGGAAGAGGGCTATGGCACCGATTGACTGGCTGATTGTCGCGGTCTACCTGATTTTTACACTGGCGCTGGGCATCTATCTCTCGCGCCGGGCCTCAGGCAGCCTGGTCGATTTTTTTGTGTCAGGCCGGTCGCTGCCCTGGTGGCTCGCTGGCACCAGCATGGCGGCAACCACCTTTTCGATTGACACGCCGCTGTACGTCGCTGGCGTGGTAGGCACGCGCGGCATTGCTGGCAACTGGGAATGGTGGAGCTTTGGCGTGGCTCACGTCATTATGATCTACGTGTTTGCTAGGCTGTGGCGGCGCTCTGAGATCGTCACTGACGCAGAGCTGACAGAAATACGCTACGGCGGTCGGACGGCAGCCTGGCTGCGCGGCGTCAAGGCTTTTTTGTTTGCGGTACCCATCAACTGCATTGGGATTGGCTACGCCATGCTAGCAATGGTGAAAGTCGTCGATGCGCTACAGCTGTGGCAGAGCTTGGGCGTTGACCCAGGCGAGAGTATTAAGCTGTGGAGCGTGATTGGAATTAGCCTCTTAGTGCTAGTCTATGCCGGGTTCTCCGGGCTCTGGGGCGTAGTGGCCACTGACTTTTTTCAGTTTTTTTTGGCCCTGTTTGGGGCGGTGGTGGTGGCGATCGCAGCCGTCGGCGCAACCGGCGGCATGGCCAATCTGCTGGCGCAGGCGCAGGCGGCTAGCGACCAGGATATTCTCAGCTTCGTGCCGCTTAGCTTTGAGGGTGGGCTGCACTGGAGCGAGCTAGCCGGCATCCCAGCCAGCACGTTTTTAGCCTACGTGTTTTTACAATGGTGGGCCTTTCGGCGCAGCGACGGCGGCGGCGAATTCATTCAGCGGCTCGCCGCCGCAAAAAGTGAAACTGAGGCTGAAAAGGCGGCCTGGTTCTTCAATATTTTGCACTACGTGATTCGCACCTGGCCCTGGATTGTGGTAGCGCTCGCCGCAGTGGCCATCTATCCAGACCTAGCCGATCGCGAGCTGGGCTATCCCATGCTGATGCTCAGATTTTTGCCACCGGTGCTGCTGGGGTTCGTAGTGGCCTCACTAATTGCCGCCTTTATGAGTACGGTATCGACCTTGATCAACTGGGGTGCTTCCTATCTAACCAACGATCTCTACGGGCGCTTTCTGCGGCCGCAGGCCACTCAGGCGGAGCTAGTCACTGCCGGTCGGGTAGCCTCAGTGCTGGTAACGCTGCTGGGCGCGATTGCAGCTTTTTTTGCCACCGACGTCACTACCGTCTTTCGACTGGTGATTGCCATTGGTACCGGGCCAGGGCTGGTGCTGATTCTACGCTGGTTCTGGTGGCGAATTAACGCAGCCGCAGAGCTCGCCTCGATGATAGCGGGATTTCTGATTGGCCTATTAACCAGCGTCGTGCCGGTGCTGACGATTGAGAACTTTGGGCAGCGGCTGCTGGCGACTTCAGCCATTACCACCCTGATTTGGATTGCGGTAATGCTGCTGACCCCGCCAGAATCGGACGAAACGCTCGATCGCTTCTATGCCAAAGTGCGCCCCGGCGGCCCCGGCTGGCAGCGACAGCGGCAGCGCACCGGGCTGCGCCCCTTGCAAAACCTCGGCCTAGAAGCGCAGCGAGTCGCTGCCGCACTGCTGCTGCTGTTCGGCGCAATGTTTGCCATGGGCGGCTTTTTGCTGCTGCAGTCGCTGACCGGCTGGCTATCGCTGATTTTCGCGGTGATAGGCGGCTGGTGGCTGCGCCAGCTAGATAAGCAGCCGATTGCGCCTGTGCCTCGACCGGGGCTGAGCGATGAAGACTGGCAATGATTCACTCAGCAATGCCGAGTACGATGTAAAAGCGGCCAAGATAGACAGGCTGAGACGGCAGGATTTAAATAAAAATAAGGGTTCAACAGAAATGATGGCATTTTTTCGGTCTTACATTGCGCCTTTGCTGATTGTGCTGGTGTTTCTGGTGGCGATGGTAGCCGTCAGCGCGCGCATCTTTTTACCCAGCGACATGATGGCACCTGCACCGATCGAAGAGGGGGAACCGGCGCCAGCCGTCTCTGGTGCAGCCGCTTCTGACCTACTGGGCTAAGCCGGAGGAATGCCGCGCCCTGACTCGGCTAGCTTTCTCCCCGGCTATGCTTTGCAGCGCGGCTCTGAGCTCGATCGGGTGCAGCTAACCCGCTATATGCAGCGCGCCTACCAGGAGCTGGGCGCACCCGCGATCGCACATCTAGAACAGACTGTGCAGCAGCATTTTTGCGATCGCTCGCCGCTGTGGTGGGCGCTGTCCGATCCGGCTGCGCCGCGAGTCGGCTTTGCGCGCGCTGAGCAGTCACCGGCGGGCTGCCTGTGGCTAGGCACAGCCGTCGATCAGTGGACCGGCAGCTCACAGGCCTATGTGCTTTTACTCTATGTTGAGCCGCAGCATCGTCGGCGCGGTCTAGCCACGGCGCTGATGGCGGCCGGGCAAGCCTGGGCTCTAGAGCAGGGCCATACCAGCATGGGCCTACAGGTCTTTACAAGCAACCTGCCGGCTCAGCAGCTCTATAACAAACTGGGCTACAGCTCACAGGCGCTTTGGATGACTAAGCCCTTGGCCTAGTTTCTAGGAGCCAATCGCCTGACGCTGAATCAGCTGACTGACCTCGAGCGGATCTAGCGGCTTGGAAAAAAAGTCGCCCTGACCGTAATGGCACTGCAGCTGCTGCAGCTGTCGCAGCTGGGTAAAATGCTCGATGCCCTCTGCTACCACAGGAATGTTTAAATCGCGGGCTAAGGAAATGATTGTTTTAATGATGGCCGTGCTTTGCTCAGTTTTACCAAGCTGACTGACAAAGGAGCGATCGATTTTGAGCACGTCTACCGGCAGCTGGTAGAGGTAGCTAAGCGATGAGTAGCCGGTCCCAAAATCATCTAGGCTGATGCGCATTCCTAGCTGCCTGAGCCGCTGTAGCGTCCTAATGGCCTGCTCAGGCTGCTGAATCATCACCTGCTCTGTAATTTCTAACGTCAGCTGGCGCGGATAGACTGGATGATCGGCCAGAATAGACTCGATGTAGCCTACTAAATCGGTCTGCTCGAGGTGGTTGCCGCTCAGGTTGACGCTAATCGCTGGCAGCGCACCGCTCGTGGAATAGACAGGCCACCGAGTTAGCTGCTGGCAAGCCTGCAAAAGCACCCAGCGGTCAATCAGCAGACTCAGGCCAATATCATTGGCAACGGCTAGAAAATCATTCGGCGATAGCAGGCCGCGCTGAGGATGCTGCCAGCGCACCAGCGCCTCGAAGCCTACCGTCTGATTGCTGTACAGATCGACAATGGGCTGATAGTGCAGACACAGCTCTTGATTTTCTAACGCCTGCCTCAAGTCATTTTCTAGAATAGAGCGGGCAATCACCGCTGCCTGCATGGCCCGATCAAACAGCACAAAGCGCTGGTTACCAGCCTTAGCTCGATGCAGCGCAATGTCGGCCTGAGTGAGCAGCTGACTCATTGAAAGCCCGGGTTCCGTTATCAGCACGATGCCTAAGCTGCCGTCTAAATCAATTTTTTGCTGGCTCAGGTAAAACGGCATTTTCAAAACTCGAACCACCTGCTCAGCGACCTGCTTTGCCAGCGCTGCATCCGCTGGAGCTAGCAAAATGGCAAACTCATCGCTGCCAAGCCGAGATAGGAGATCGTTTTCTCGCAGGCAGGTTTTTAATCGCTCGCCGGCCTTAGTGAGCAGGATGTCACCAACGTCGTGACCGAGCGTGTCATTCACCGTCTTGAACTGGTTGAGATCGATATAAAGCAGCGCTATGCCTGATAGATCTGCAGGCCAGTGCTCTAAAACCTGATTGCCAATCCGGTAGAGCTGCTGTCGATTTGCTAACCCGGTGAGAAAATCCGTCAGGGCCAGCTGCTCTAGCTCGGTTTCATACTTCAGTAGCGGCTGCGACGGCGATCGCAGCGGTATGGGCGCACCAGGCGACGGTGCAGCCTGACGCGATTTAGCCAGCGCGGTCTGACGCGATCGCCGCTGATAGTGCAGGCAAGAGGACAGTGCCGACAGGGTAATACCGCCCATCACCGTGATTGATAGATTAATCTGCCGATAGGCTCCCTCTAGCTGCATCAGCTCTGGCAGCATAGCAGACAGGCCAATCACCCAGATTTGCTCTTGATCGGTTCCTGGAAACACAACGACGGGGGTCCAAGCCGCAATTTCAAAGCCCGAATCGCGGGTCAAGGGTTCCCACCAGGCCGTGGCCTCTCTAGCCTTGTCAGGCTCCCAAACGTATTTTCCTGTGCCTTCTTCACCGGCCATCACCGAGCGAGTCATCGCGGCGTAGTGTCTCGCACCGTGCTGAGTTTGGATGGCAAAAATTTCGGCCATGTCTTTGCCGACATACTCCGGTGGAAAATCGGCGCTTTGATCAAAGACAACATAGTCTGGAGAGTAAATCCAAGCGTCGCCCAGCGTGCCAATTTGCAGCGGTGCTACAAAATACTTCAAGACCTCCTGCTCAATCGCTGGTAGGGCCGCCACACCGCGATGCAGCAGCTCCTGAGTAATGTAAACCTGCGCGGCTCTAGCCGTATTGCGTACAATTTCTAGCTCAGCTTGCTGGTAGGTTTTAATCGTTGCGACCTCAAGCCGATAGCCGTGCCAGCCCACCGTTACCCAGCCGCCGCCGACAATGCAAAGTAAAAGAAAAGGATTCAGCGCAGTGCTCACGCGACGCCAGAGATCAATCAGCATAGGATAGCCTCTGCACGAACGAACAGTATGAGCTGTAGAGAAGCGGGCATAGATAAACAACTACCGGCACTGCAGAAGAGGGACTGAAAACTTTTAAGAAATTTGTAATGGCTATCTCCAACCTATTAGAATTTTTCACTAACCTTATGGCATTAAGCGCGATCGCCACAAGAAAAAATTGAGCTAAAGATGTGAATTCAATGTGAATTTCGAACAAGTTCAGAAAAGTTTTTATCTTTGATTTTCACCCGCTTTAGCTGCCGATATGTTCGGCTTAAAAGGTGCGCTTCATACTTTAGCTTGGGCACCACCAGCAGTGTAAAGCCAAGCCAAAGCTAAGCCTCGGTATGATTGGAGCCTAAGCAATGCACGAGCTTGAGCAGTAATCTATGACTCATACCGCCCCCTCTAACGAGGCAGTACAGTCGGCTATCCATCAGGCCGCCCAGGCCTGGCAGCAGGCTTCAGCTGACGACTTTGCCAATCTTTTTGCAGCCAGCGGCGTTTTGATCGTGCCGGGCAGCCGCTGGATTGGGCCGACTGCTATCCGCCAGGCCTTTAATGACTTCTTTGCCACCAAAACTGACGTGCTCATCGAAGTTCGTCAAATGGTGATTCAAGGACAGCATGCCATGGTGGAATGGGGCTGGTCAGACCGGTCGCGAGAGACCGGTGCGCGATCGCACGCCGAAGATGCGATCGCCATTGATTTTGATCCAGCTGGTAAAATTCTTCGCTGGCGAGAATATATAGACGCGGCCTAGAAGCGCAGTCTAGAGATCATCGCGGCTGCCTTGAAAGCAAAAGCGGCGCACTGAGTTTCAGCGGGACAAAGCCATTGGTAAGATGCTACAGATCGTTGCGAAAGGCGTGTGAAGATTAAGCAATGATACGGTTTAGGCCCGATTGATCCCTATTCTCAGACGCGTCTTTAAGATGAAAGAGTAGCTCCGCACCTTGCCGGGAGGACATTTTCATGGACTTTACACTGCTTGCCCTCCTCATTCTCAGTGTTGTATTAATTGGCCTACATGCCCCCTATGCAGCGCTCACCCTAGCAGCGATTATTTTGCTATCAACGGTGGTAACCCGTCTTTCTTGGGCGGTGCTTCAGTCTTTTGAAACGGCCGAAGTCACTCAGCGAATTTGGGATTAGCCGCTGGGCTGGAAATCTAAAAATTTAGCTTTGCACCGATACGAGCCAGACATCAAGGCTAAAACATCAAGGCTAAATACGAAAACTAAATACAGGGGCTGATCTCATCGCCAGCCCCGTGCCATTTAGCGTCAATAAACTCAATAGCGCCGCACCGTGCGCAGCCGTCTGGTTCGCCAGTAAAGCAGCAGCGCCAGCGTTAGCTGCTTCATCAGCCAGTAGAGCACCGTAATAATGCAGAAGGTGGCAAAAATAATGGCGAGCGGCTGCTTGTGCAGCACACGCTCTACCGTTTCAATCACCAGCGTATCTGGACGAGTCACAATATCCCAGCTGTTGAAGCGCAAAAACCGACCCAAATAGATGCCGATTGCCGTTAGTCCGTGCAGTAGCAGCTCGCTAGGGCACACCCAGCGCTTTTGACCAGCGCGGCTGAGGTAGCGATTGAAGTTGATTAGAGCCGCCACATAGGCTTCGAATCCAATCAGCATAAACAGAAAATACTGCGGCACCAGAATAATAGAAATTGCCCAGATAGACTGTCCCTGACGAATATCGTGCACCAGATGAATAATGTCTGTGAGCACGTAGGGAGCGTTGGGTAAAAACGCAACAAAGGTAAAAAAGCCTATCCACCAGACGAACGTTCGCGCGTGGGCGCCGTGTCCCCGAAACAGCCAGAGACTGAGGACAAATGGAATAACGGCCAAAAAGGTATTCCAAACCATGAAAAATAAATTGAAATAGGCTGCCTCTAAGCCTTCTATCAGCCAGCTATTGAGGATCGAATGCATAGGTCTTGTGGCCAAATGGTTGAAGAAACGTCTAGATGAACATCCATTAGATCAGCGCTACAGCGCGATCGCGCTGGATTTCGGGAACCACGTCATTTCTGGTCACTAAATTCTAACCATTGCCAAATTCGGGTGCCGTAAGCTTCAAATCCGCCGGTACAATAGAGCGGTTGTATTCTGCGACACTAGCCTTGATTGAACGCTACACCCTGCCCGAGATGGGCGAGCTCTGGACGGACGACTACAAGTTTAAAACCTGGCTGCAGGTCGAAATTGCCGTCTGCGAAGCGCAGGCTGAGCTCGGTCGAATTCCCTCCGAGGCGGTCAAAGAAATCAAGGCCAAGGCCAGCTTTGACGTGGCTCGCATTCTTGAAATTGAGGCAGAAGTTCGACACGATGTGATCGCCTTTCTCACCAACGTCAATGAGTATGTGGGCGATGCCGGGCGCTACATTCACCTCGGCATGACCAGCTCAGATGTGCTGGATACGGCGCTATCGCTGCAGGTTGTCGCCAGCCATCGCGTGATCATGGCGCAGATCGAAAAGTTGATTCAGGCCATTCGCTACAAGGCGCAGGAGCACCGCGATACGGTGATGATTGGTCGCTCACACGGCATCCATGCCGAGCCAATAACCTTTGGCTTTAAGCTAGCCGGCTGGCTGGCTGAAATGCTGCGCCACCGCGAGCGGCTGTGCCGACTAGAAGATGAAATTGCGGTCGGACAGATCTCTGGGGCGGTCGGTACCTATGCCAACATTGACCCCGAGGTGGAAGCCTCAACCTGTCAAAAGCTAGGGCTGCGCCCCGATACGGCCTCAACCCAGGTGATTTCACGCGATGTGCATGCCACCTATATGAACGCGCTGGCGGTGCTGGCAGCTTCAATCGAGCGCTTTGCAGTCGAGATTCGCAACCTGCAGCGCACTGACGTGCTGGAGGTCGAAGAATTTTTCTCAAAGGGGCAAAAGGGCTCCTCAGCGATGCCGCACAAGCGCAACCCCATTCGCTCGGAGCGCCTAACGGGGCTAGCCCGCATTATTCGCGGCAACGCCATGGCAGCCATTGAAAACATTGCCCTCTGGCACGAGCGCGATATTTCCCACAGCTCGGTGGAGCGGGTAATTTTTCCAGACAGCTGCATCCTGATTCACTTCATGCTGGTCGAGATTACCAAGCTGGTAAAAAATCTGCTGGTTTACCCAGAGAACATGCAGCGCAACATGAACCTTTATGGCGGCGTGGTCTTTAGCCAGCGCGTGCTGCTCACCCTGGTCGAAAAAGGCATTGCTCGTGAGGATGCCTATCAGATTGTGCAGTCCTGCGCGCATGAAGCTTGGAATACGCCCGGCGGCGATTTTCATAAGCTGATTGCCAGCCACCCGCAGGTGGGCGAAAAGCTCTCTGCTGAGGAGATTGACGACTGCTTCGACCCGACCTATCAGCTGCGTAACCTTGATCAGGTCTATCAGCGGCTAGGCATTTAAAGCAGCGCAAGAATCGGGTTGGAGTCGCGATCGCACCCTCGCTACAGTAGAGGCAGATCTCTGTCTTGTCTGCCCGTTTTTCTGTCATGATTACTAGCCAGACCCATACCCAAACCGACTATCAGCGAATTGCTGAAGCGATTGACTATTTGCGATCGCACTATTCGCAGCAGCCCGATTTAGCAGCGGTCGCCAGGCAGGTAAACCTGAGCGAGTCTCACTTTCAGCGGCTGTTTACCCAATGGGCTGGCATCAGCCCAAAGCGATTTTTGCAATACCTCACGGTTGAATATGCCAAATCGCAGATTGCCCAAACTCAGAATCTGCTAGACCTCACTGCCGCAGCCGGGCTATCGAGTCCAGGGCGGCTGCACGACCTGTTTGTCACGCTAGAGGCCATGTCGCCCGGGGAATACAAGTCGCAAGGACGAGGTTTAGAGATTTACTATGGCCTGCACGACTCGCCGCTGGGGCCGCTGCTGATTGCCACCACGACGCGAGGCATCTGTAATCTGCAGTTTCTAGCCTCAGCCAGCGCAGACCCAGCCCAGCAGCTGCGGCAAGACTGGCCGCAGGCAGAGCTAACGCAGGCAACGGCTCAGACTCGCCCCATCGCGGATCGCTTATTTGAGCTAGAAAATCCTCGTCCGGTGGCGCTGCTGGTCAAAGGCACCAACTTTCAAATTCAGGTCTGGCGAGCGCTATTGAAAATTCCCTTAGGCGGGCTGGTGACCTATCAAGGGCTGGCGCAGCAGCTCGGACGTCCCACTGCCGCGAGAGCCGTAGGCAGCGCCGTGGGCAAAAATCCGATTGCCTATCTGATTCCCTGTCATCGGGTGATTCGCGCTTCGGGCGAGCTGGGCGGCTACCGCTGGGGCCTATCACAGAAGGCGATGCTGCTGGGCTGGGAAGCCAGCCGCGCTGAAGCGCAGGATAGATAGATTCTCAGGCGCCACAGCAAACCTTCTGCTGATGGTCAACTTTCAGCGATCAATCTCGCCATAAAACTCACCTACCCAAGGCATCGTCGCCAAGTCTTCAAAATCGACCTGTCGCTCCTGTTCTAGCTCGGCAATGCGCTTTTTCTCAGCATAGATCTGCTTTTGATAATA
>JAAHIA010000112.1 GCA_010671975.1 Leptolyngbya sp. SIO4C1
TGCGACTCTCCCAGCGCAATACTGAGACCACGATGGCGGAAAGCGGCTTTAGCAATACTGACCTAGCCCAGGCGCTAGCTGCCAGGGGGCATATCTTTACCGAAACTGATGAAATCGGTGCGGCCACTGGCATTGTGAGTCGCCCAGATGGCACCTTGGAGGCAGCTGCTGAGCCCAGTCGTCGCGGCGGCGGGGCGGCAATGGTGGTCAATCCGCTTTAGGTGGTTCTGACTGAGAAGCCTCTGTGGGTTCGTCTTCCCAAACTTCAAAAGCGTCGACGTCGATCGGGTCAGCAGGCTCGTCTGGTTGAAACATGGTCGGGGGCTTAAAGCCGCTCTTTTGAAAGCGCGATCGCACGTTTGAAACTTCTTTTTGAACGCGATCGCGCACCTGCTGCGTGGTTTCCTGCAGCTGATCGCCGAGCTCTGGCAGATTTTCTTGAGTATACTGCTGCAGCCTGTCGGCGAGCGTTTTGGCCCCCTGCTTGAGCGACTGCCAGTCTTGCTGAGTCTGAGCGTAATCTGATTTAAGAAAATCGGCGGCCTGAGCTGCCTTTTGCTGTAGCCCCTCGGTGTACAATTCAGCCTGACTGGCCGCGCTGGCAGTAATCATCATGCGCTTGCGCCCGGCGCTGAGTACGGCTGTGGGAGACAGGCTATAGAGTCCCTCAGTGAGCTCGCTTAGCCCTTCAGCAGCAAAGAGGTAGAGCTCGATCGCGCCCGTTGCTCGATCGAGCAGATAGTCGGCAATATGGCCAATGCGATCGCCGGTATCGGTCCAGACCTCCAGGCCAACGGCCGCCTGAGCTGCCGTCAATTGGTCGTCGCTGTCGGTTTGATTCACCACTAGGCTATCGTGACCAATGCTCACCAGCTGCGACCAGCTAAAGGTCTGCTTCTGTCGGCCCAGCCATCCCGTCTTGCAGACGAAGCCAGCCACCTGAGCCTGCTGAATATTCACCAGCAGTGTGTCAACGTAGCCGACTTCCTCGGTGGTTTCAAACTCAATCACCAGGCGATTGAGTAGCTGTGCCTGGCGAATCAGGGCATCCTCGGTCATAGCAAGCGTCCTTTTGCACACATCTTTGATTTATAGCAACTTTAGCGAGAGGTTGAGGGCGAAATGTTTGAAGGCTTTAAGCAACATCGTCTGCGCGTGCGCGAGGCCACAATCAATGCCGTGATGGGCGGCAGCGGGCCGGCGCTGCTGCTGCTGCACGGCTATCCTCAAACCTATGTTATGTGGCATCGGCTGGTGCCCCAGCTGGCTCAGCACTTTACGGTAGTCTGCACCGATCTGCGCGGCTATGGCGACAGCAGTAAGCCGGCGTCTACGGCTGACCACGCTGTCTACTCCAAGCGAGCCACTGCTCAAGATCAGGTTGAAGCGATGGCTGCGCTCGGCTTTGAGACCTTTATGGCAGCCGGACACGATCGCGGCGGCCGAGTGTTGCATCGACTGCTATTAGATCATCCTGGTCGGGTCACCCGGGCCGCAGTGCTAGACATTGTGCCGACGCGCCATATCTTCAAAACTATCAATCAGCAGATGGCCACCCTTTATGAGCACTGGTTCTTTTTGATTCAGCCTAACGGCTTTCCAGAGCATCTGATTGCTCAGGACCCAGACTACTATCTCACTACCAAGCTGCGCCGCTGGAGCGCTGCGCCTGAGGCGTTTACTGAAGCCGCCATGCAGGAATATCAGCGCTGCTTTCGTCAGCCTGAAACAATTCATGCCACCTGTGAGGACTATCGGGCCGCCGCTACTATCGATCTAGCGCATGACGAGGCTGACCTCGACCAAAAAATCCAATGCCCGCTGCTGGTGCTTTGGGGAGCAAAAGGGGCGATGGAGCAGCACTATGATGTCTTGGCAACCTGGCGCGATCGCGCTAGCCACGTGCAGGGGCAAGCGCTGCCCTGCGGCCACTTTTTGCCAGAAGAGGCCCCTCAGGAGACGGCTCAGGCCCTACTGGCCTTCTTCCAGGCTTAAGAGCCAACCGGCAAAGCCGACCGCTAAACCTCAATCTCTCGACCGTTATACCGGTTCATGGCCTGCTGCACACCTTGGCGCAAACTACAGTCGAGGGCATCTACAGCGGT
Source organism: Leptolyngbya sp. SIO4C1 (assembly GCA_010671975.1). Lineage (GTDB taxonomy): Bacteria > Cyanobacteriota > Cyanobacteriia > Phormidesmidales > Phormidesmidaceae > SIO4C1. The sequence continues at coordinate 2,106 of JAAHIA010000112.1, forward strand.
TGGCACCACTGCATCCATCAGCTTGCGCTCGGCGGGCGCGAACTTACCGAGCACGTGCGCAATCACGGCGCGATCGCGCTCATCAGCACTGCCAATACCAAGGCGCAGCCGAGGAAAATCCTGCGTGCTTAAATGAGCAATCAGCGACTTCATGCCGTTGTGTCCTCCGGCTGAGCCAGACAGCCGCAGGCGCAGCTTACCCACGGGTAAATCCATATCGTCATAGACTGCTAGCACTGCGCCAGGCGATAGCTTGTACCAGTCCAGGACTGCCCGCACCGCGCGGCCTGAGCGATTCATGTAGGTTGTTGGCTTCAGCAAGATCAGACGCTCTCCACTTGCGCTCCGGCCTTCGCCAGCAAACCCTTGAAATCGGCGATTCTCAGACAGCGAAATCTGCCAGCGCTGAGCAAACGCATCAATTACCTCGAACCCGACGTTGTGGCGAGTTCGATCGTATTTCACGCCTGGGTTGCCTAGCCCCACAATCAGCTGCGGCAGCTCTGGCGGACTAGCAGCTTCACTCATGCGCTCAGACAGCCTATCGCACTGCGTATCACACCTACGTTTCCAATACGTTTCTAAAAAATCCTAGCGTTTAGGCCGCCTCTTCGTCGGTGGTTTGCTCGGCCTGAGCAGGCTCAGCTGCGCTCGCTGTTTCGTGCGCCGCATCAATCACCTCTGCGTCGGTCACTTCCTGATTGGCCGACAGCGCTTTAGGCTCAGGCTTCTCAATCGTTGCTTTCATCGGCTCAGCAACGACCTTCTCAATTCGCTCGGCCTCTTTCTTAAACTCTGCTTCAAACTCTTTCGAAGCGTCCTGAAATCCTTTGAGCGCCTTACCTAGACTGCGGCCAATTTCAGGTAGCTTCTTCGGCCCGAAAACCAGCAGCGCAATCACCAAAATTAGCGCCATCTCAGGCAGACCAATGCCAAAAATATTCATAAGCGCTCCTCTACCTGCCGCTTCTTAACCTCAAGCTTTTTGCTCAAGCTTTTTGCTCAAAGTTTAAAGGGCAGGCACGCCAGTACCTACCCTTAGCCTACACTCAGAAAGCTGCGTTAGTTACCCAGACTGCGCCAGTCAACGTCGACTCCCTGAATCTGAATGGAGTTGTTGTAGAGCTGCAGAATAATCAGCAGAAAAACCAGGAAGAGGGCCATAAAGAAGCCCATCAGCGGAGTTGTGCCCCAGCCGGGTGAAACTTTACCGTATTCAGAGTTAAGCGGTCTCAATAGGTTTCCTAATTTTGTCTGCTGTGCCATGGGTTATTCGCCTTAAGGTCACTTTATATTCTGTAATATCATAGAGTTTACAGCCTCTTGTTCTTAAAAGATCCTATGGATTCTGCAACAGTTCTTATTATTTCAGTGGGTGCCATCGTACTCGCATTTACCGGATTTGCTATCTACACTGCGTTTGGCCCGCCGGCCAAGCAGCTGAGCGATCCGTTTGAAGATCACGAAGATTAGTCCTGACGCGCCTTTGGCCAATCCAGGCTGAGGAGTGATACAATCAGGTACTCTGCAGTTCCCCTGCCGCCGGCTCGCTTAGCAGCTGAGGTTAGCCACCCTCAAGCTGATGGGCGCTAGACTAGGGCAGGGGTATTGCGCTGAAAACTTGTCCCTTAGCACCGAACTCAACGCTGAACCTATGATCAAACTGCGATTAAAGCGCTATGGTAAGAAACGCGAAGTTAGCTACCGGATTGTGGCCATGAATAGCCGCGATCGCCGCGATGGTCGTCCCCTAGAGGAGCTAGGCTACTACAATCCTCGCACCGACGAGACCCGGTTAGAGGTGCCAGCCATTGTCAAGCGCCTGAAAGAAGGTGCTCAGCCCACTAAAACCGTACAGCGCATCCTAGAGAAGGCGAACGTCTACGAGCAGGTTGGTAGCCAGTAGTTTTGGTTTAGAGGTTGAAGGTGCCTGATTTTGAAGCCCTAGTCCGATATTTGGTAGAGCCCTTTCTAGATACGCCTGAGGCCCTGCGGCTCGACTGTGAACGTCTCTCAGGCGGCAAGCGCTTGTGGATTCGAGTGGCTTTTGACGGTGAAGACAAAGGGCGCGTATTTGGACGCGGCGGTCGCAATATTCAGGCTATTCGCAAGGTGGTTAGGGCTACAGCTAAGCTGTCGGACTGTTCGGTCAACTTAGATGTCTATGGCGAGTCGGCGCACGAGGGGAACGGCTCTGGCGGTCGCTCGCGCGGCGGTCCGACTCGGGCGCGTCACCGCTCCTCTCAAGATCGTCCCCGTCGCCGCTCGTCATAGCAGTGAGATGTGTGAACTAGGCACCTAGGCCAGGTCGCACACAGTCTAGCGTTTGGCCACAGTTGGCATGGAAAGTAGCTTCAAGCTTGAGTTTGCAAATCCAGAAAGCGCTATGGCGCTGGCCGGCTATCGAGAAGATACGCTGAAGCGGCTGTCGCAGCAAACGGGGGCCAAGCTGGTGCTGCGAGGCAATGAGCTGCTGCTCTCGGGCACGGCCGCTCAGGTTGAGCGATCGCGACGTCTGATCGAATCGCTCGAGCCGCTGTGGTCTCGGGGCCAGACGGTGGCCATGGCCGATCTAATGACGGCTGTCCAGGCGCTGGATACGCATCAGGAAGACGAGCTCAATCTGCTGCAGCGGGATGTGATTACCCGCACGCGGCGCGGCGAAACTATTCGAGCTAAGACCTTTCGTCAGCGCAAGTATATTCAGGCCTTAAAGTCAAAAGATTTAGTGTTCTGTACGGGGCCAGCCGGTACCGGTAAGACCTTTTTAGCGGCCATGGTAGCTGTTCAAGCGCTGATGGAGCAGCAGTACGAGCGGCTGATCTTGACGCGACCCGCTGTGGAGGCCGGTGAGCGACTGGGCTTTCTGCCAGGCGATCTGCAGCAAAAGGTCAATCCATACCTTAGGCCGCTTTATGATGCGCTGCATGAGCTGCTCGATCCAGAAAAAATTCCCAGCCTGATGGAGCGCGGTGTGATAGAAGTGGCCCCGCTGGCCTATATGCGCGGGCGCACCCTCAATAACGCTTTCATCATCCTAGACGAGGCACAGAACACGACGCAGGCGCAGATGAAGATGGTGCTGACGCGCCTGGGCTTCCAGTCGCGGATGGTGGTCACTGGCGACATTACGCAGACCGATCTGCCAAGCTATCAAAATTCGGGCCTGGCGCGCGCTATCAAAATCCTGTCTGGGGTGGAAGGCATTGCCTTTTGTCAGCTAACCAAGGCCGATGTCGTGCGGCATCCGCTCGTGCAGCAGATTGTGGGTGCCTACGAGCAGCACGAGGCCTGAATTTTACGTCGAGTCCTAGGCCATCAAGTTTTAGTTTTAAGTTTTTGCAGCGCTCAGCGAGGGTTATGGCAGTTCTTCACGGGAGTTGGTTACCAAAACGTCAGCGGTTTTTACTGTGGGGTGAGGTTTGGCGACGCACCTCGCCAGCCGACTATGACATCACTGAGGTATCCGGGGCAGAGGCTGTCTTTGCCTATCCGTTCTGTTTACAGCAGGACGAATTGATCGCGCTACTGAAGTCTCCTGCCCTCGATCTAGGCTGGGCAACCGCGCGCCTTTCTTCGCGTTGGAAGCCCTATGTGCTGCCGCTGCCAGCCCAGGTGACGGCAACCCAGGTGCTGCCGCAGCATTCTCAGGCAGACGCTGCAGACTCATCGCTCTACCCTTGGCAAGTTGAGGGCTTACTGCTGCCGCCTGAGGCAGCGCTGAAGCTGCTCAATAGCCTACCGCTAGGCACCACTGACGATGCGGCTATAGTCGGTGCCGATCTGCGCTATTGGTCTCACGCGGCGCGCTGGTGCTTAGATTTGCTGGCGCGCGGCAAGTTTATTCCGCAGGTGAGCGCCAATAAGGCAGGTGCGATCGCACCCTGGCATCTGCTGCTAGACAGCGCGACCGATCAAACCCGACTGCGTCAGTTCGGTGAGCAAATGCCGCTGACCAGTCAGCTCTATCCGGCAGAGACGCTATCCACGGCGGCTCCCAACAGTCCGCTGCAGGTACCGCTGCCGGCACCGCCAAAAAAGCGACTGCGCAGCTTTCTAGAGGCACTGGTTGACGCCCGCGTCCGCACGACGTTGCAGACAATGCCGCTGCCTGCCAGTGCGCCCCTAAGCAAAGATCTGCCGCTGCGCGAATGGCTCACGGCCCTATCTGTCGGCAAAAATCCGCAGTTTGAAGCAACGCCGGCTGGGCTAGTGCGCCTCAATGAAGCGCTCAACACTTGGACAGCGCCGCTGCAGGAGCTAGAGGATACGCCCAATCAGCTCCGCACCTGCTTTGTTTTGACACCGCCACCGTCCGGTAAGCTCGATTGGACGCTGCACTACGGGCTAGAAGCCGCTGACGACGAGCAGTTTCGGCTGGATGCAGCGACTATCTGGGCGCACCCGGTGGATCATTTTGAATCCGGCGGGCGCATGGTTGAAGCGCCTCAAGAAACGCTACTGGGGGGATTGGGCCGCGCCGCGCGGCTCTACGAACCGATTAAGCAGTCGCTGCACGAGCAGAGCCCTCAGAGCTGTCAGCTCGATCCGGTACAGGCCTATGAATTTATCAAAATTACGGCCTGGCGACTGATGGATAACGGCTTTAGCGTGGTACTGCCGCCCAATCTAGCTGACCCAAACGAAGCCAACGGCAGTCGCCTAGGGCTGCGCGTGCAGGCGACTGCCCCGACTCGAAGCCAGCAGCGGCTAGGCTTACAAAGTCTGCTCAACTTTCGCTGGGAGCTATCTATTGGCGGCCAAAGCGTCACCAAAGCCGACTTTGACGAGCTGGTGGCTCAGCAAACGCCATTGGTGGAAATCAACGGCCAGTGGGTTGAGCTGCGGCCCCAGGATATTCGAGCCGTTCAAGACTTCTTTAAAAATCGCAAAGAGCAAAACAAGCTGTCGATTGAAGACGTACTGCGCATCAGCACCGGCGACAATCAGCTGATTGACAAGCTGCCGGTGGTAGATTTTCAAGCGACCGGTAAGCTCAAAGAGCTGATTACCACGCTCACGACCGGCAATCAAAGCCTAGATGCCATCGAAGAGCCAGCAGCGTTTGAAGGAACGCTCAGGCCCTATCAGGCGCGTGGCGTTTCTTGGCTATCGTTTCTAGAGCAGTGGGGGTTGGGCGCCTGTCTGGCAGACGATATGGGCTTAGGTAAGACGGTGCAGCTGATTGCTTTTTTGCTGTACCTCGACCAGGAAGGGGCTTTGAAAGCGCCGGTGCTGCTGGTCTGTCCGACGTCGGTGCTGACCAACTGGGAGCGCGAAGTGCGGCGCTTTGGCCCAACGCTGAAAACGCTGGTCTATCATGGCGACAAGCGACCGCGCGGTGCCAACTTTACGCGGTCGGTGAAGTTAGTGAACCTGCTGATTACCAGCTACACGCTGGTGCATCGTGACCTGAAAGACCTAAAGCGGGTGCAGTGGCAGGGCATTGTTTTAGATGAAGCGCAAAATATCAAAAATCCTGACGCTAAGCAGTCGCAGGCGGTTAAAGAGCTAGACGCTGATTTGCGGATTGCGCTGACCGGCACCCCGGTCGAAAACCGACTGGGCGAGCTCTGGTCAATCATGGACTTTTTGAACCCCAACTACTTAGGACCCAAAAACTTCTTTCAGCGCCGCTTTGCTACGCCGATTGAGCGCTATGGCGATACGGCCTCGCTCAAAACGCTGCGCGGGCTGGTGCAGCCCTTTATCCTACGCCGGCTCAAGACCGACCGCAGCATCATTCAAGATTTGCCAGAAAAGCAGGAAATGACCGTGTTCTGTGGACTCTCCGCTGAGCAGGCGCGGCTGTATCAAAAAACGGTCGATGAGGCGCTCGCAACCATCGATGAGGCCGAGGGCGTGCAGCGGCGCGGACTGATTTTAGGGCTGCTGGTGAAGCTCAAGCAGATCTGTAATCATCCAGCCCAGTTCCTGAAGCAAAAGAGCCTAGGTAAGCCGCGCCGCTCAGCTAAGCTGCAGCGCCTGAATGAAATGTTAGAAGAAGTCATTTTAGAAGGCGATCGCGCGCTGATTTTTACTCAGTTTGCTGAATGGGGTAAGCTGCTCAAGCGGCATCTTGAGGCCGTCACAGCGGAAGAAACGCTCTTCCTCTACGGCAGCACATCTAAGCAGGGGCGCGAAGAAATGGTCGATCGGTTTCAGCTTGATCCCAACGGTCCTAAAGTCTTTATCCTGTCTTTGAAAGCCGGCGGTGTCGGACTTAACCTGACCCGGGCCAATCACGTTTTTCACTTTGATCGCTGGTGGAACCCTGCTGTCGAAAATCAGGCTACGGACCGCGCTTTTCGCATTGGCCAGACCCGCAACGTGCAGGTCCATAAGTTTGTCTGCAGCGGCACGCTCGAAGAGCGCATCAACGACATGATTGAGAGTAAGAAGGCGCTGGCTGAGCAGGTAGTGGGCGCAGGAGAGCAATGGCTAACTGAGCTTGATACCGAGCAGCTGAGGGATCTGCTGCTGCTAGATCGCAAAGCGGTGATTGATGAAAGCTAGCTTTAGTGCTCTACTTGCCGAGCGGTCTACTGCAGCTCAGTTGGGCCTTCGGCCGGCCGGCCGGCTTGCCACAGCTTAATTGTCTGATCTTTGCTGCCGCTTACCAGCGTCTTAGCTGAGGCATCAATGGCCAAAGCCAGCACCCAGTCTGAGTGCCGAGTTAGGGTCTGATAAGATTTGCCAGTGCGGGCGCGCCAGAGTCGGACGGTGCTGTCGGTGCTGCCGCTAGCAATTGTCTCACCATCAAAGGCAACGGTAACGACGCGGTTGGTGTGGCCATTGAGCGTTTGGATGAGTTCTCCTGTGAACAGATCCCAAATTTTGAGCGTATTGTCCCAGCTAGCGCTGACTAGCTGTTCGCCGTTAGGATGAATGGCGATCGCCCGCACGGCGTCTGTATGCCCCTGCAGCCGGCGCAGTAGCGTGCCGGTTTCTAAATCCCAAATTTTGATTATGCGATCGGCGCCGCCGCTGACGATGTGCTGACCATCGGGACTGACTGCCACCGCCCAAGTGGGGCCGGTGTGGCCCGCAAGCCGATAGCGACGCTGACCCGAGGGCAGATCCCACACCAAGATGCTGCCATCATAGCTGCTGCTGACTATGGTTTGCTCATCTTGGCTAATCGCTACTGACCAGATCGTGGCCGTATGTCCTGCAAGGGTTTCCACCAGCTGCCCGGTGTCGAGCTGCCACACCTTAACGCTGGTATCGCCGCTGCCGCTCACCAGCAGATTACCCGAGTGGCTGATTGCCAGCGTGCGCACCACGTCCGTGTGACCAGAAAGTACCCGCACAGCTTCGCTGCGCTCGATATCCCAGACGCGAATGGTATGGTCATAGCTGCCGCTGACTAAAAAGCGGCCATCCGGGCTGAGTGCAACCGTCCAGACTGGTGCTGAGTGTTTCTCTAAAGTTTGAGTGGGTGAAAACTCTGGCAGACCGAGTGAGGCCACGGTCAGCGTCGATCCGCTAGAAACGGCTGTCTGCTCACTCGGTTGCTGCGGCCTGTCTGCTTGATAGAGTCCTAGCAGGACCAGACCTGCCAGCCCTAATCCGCAGCCCCATTTTAGATAGGACGGTAGCTGTAACAAGGATTGGAGCTGCCAGACTTCCGCAGAGGTCTCAGCAGTGGAGGCTGCGGCCAGCTGCCTTGGTTGAAAATTAGCACCGGCTACCTGAGTGTGGACAAGAATAGCGTCCTTCAAATTAGCCTGGCTGAGATTAGCACCCTGTAGATCGGCATCGGTCAAATCAGCTGCGCCTAGGTTAGCGTGGCTCAGGTAGGCCTGCGCCAGCGTCGCTGCTCGCAGATTGGCCTGCTTGAGACTAGCCCCAATTAAACAGGCTTGAGCAAGATCTGCCTGTTCCAAATTCACCTGATCCAAACAAGCTTCAAACAGATAGGCTTTTCTCAGGTTAGCCCCACTCAGATCTGGGGCTGAAGTAGGATGCTCTTTTCTCCAACGGTTCCAGGATTCGACGCCCTTCTCAAGCAAGGCTAGATGATCCGGATTAGCCATACGATTTTTCTAAATGGGCAAATGCCCTGATTGTTAAATCAAGATTCTATAAAGATACGAAAAATTACGGCAGTTGGATTTAAAGACTTTGTAAGCGTCAGTCTGAAACTGTAAAGTTACTGATGCCTTCCCCCCTTGCGTAGAGTAATCAGTGTGGAGGGAACCGGGCGGCCTAATGCTCGGCACAGCGCTTGGCCTTGCTCCACCGCCAGATCAGGGTTGGCAGGTTAAGACGCGCGCCTCGGGGTCGGTTTGAAGAATGGTGTTAATGCGATCGCGCCCCGATAGGCCAAACGTGTTTAAGCTGGCAATTTTAGCAGCGCTCGGCGGCACTGCCAGCTGCTCTTCACCCAGCTCGTTCACTAGCGTCACCGATTCAATCGTTAGCTGTCGCTGCTGATGCTGCTGATAGAGCTCTGTGTAGTCGGCGGCCACCTGCTGCCAGCGGCTAGGCGGACAGTAGCTGCGGTCGATTACCACTTGCAGGCTAGGGCCGCTGACAAATCGACTGATGGCTAAACCCACAAGCAGATAGGCCAGCCCACCTAGCCCTAAAAATTTGATCAGCCTCAGGGTGGGACGGGGCGGAGTCTTAGCCATGCTGCCTACAGATTGATTTGGAACAAATTTTGAAACAGCTCGCGCACGTTCTCAGGGCTGCCGGTCTGAACGGTTGACTCTCTCAGGCTAGCGATCGCAGCCAGCTCCTGCTCATTCACCTCACCGTATGCGATTGGATAGAACCGCACGTCGCTGTAGGCCATAATCTCCTTGACCGAATCAAAGTCAAAGCCGCGATTGGCTTCGCCATCGGTGAGCAGCAGCAGGTAGTAGCGACCGTTCGGGTCCTGCTGCTGCCGCTCTAGCAGCTCCGCTAGGCCGACCATGATCCCGTCATACATAGCCGTGCCGCCGTTGGCCTGCAGCTGATCGACGGTGGCTAGAAATCGCTGATGCTGCTGCTGATCAAACGGCGCTAGGGATAGCCGCTGCACTGGCGCGTCATCAAACGTAACGATGCCCACGTAGTTGCCAGCATTGATCTGCTGGGCGGCTACCTGCAGACCCTCCTGCACAGCAGTCAGTGGTTCGCCTTCCATCGAGCCGCTGGTATCGATAACTAGCGTCATGTAGACGGTGCGGCCGCTGTCTTTTTGCAGCTTCCAAGTAGACTGCGCCGCCAGCAGCACTTCGCCGCTGGGTACGGGTGGACCGGCCGCCTGCTGGAGATAGCCGGTCTCAACGAAGCCCTGCTGCTGGGCCAGCGCCTGCATCGGCTCTGAGCGAGCAAAGTCGGCAAACTTTTGCAGTGCCGCTCGCTCTTCTGGCGTATTCCAGCTGAAGCCGACCAGCGGATTATTATGCGGTATGCCAAAGGGGATAAACTCGGTGGCCTCAAAGCCGGGTAGCTGCTTCAGGGCCAGATAGTTCTGATATTCCAGGGGAAAGGCCTGCAGCTTTGTCTGATCGCGCAGAAATAGCTCCTGCAGATCGAGCGTCGTCGGCGTGGTAATCAGCACCTGCGACTGAAACTGTTCAAACACGGAGCTGACCTGCGGTGATGCCAGCTCAGCTGCTGTCAGCGGGGCACCGTCGGCCTGATGCCCCGCCGCGCGCAGTAGAGCGTATAGAGCAGATTGAGCGCAGTCGAGCTGGTGTAGGGATTGGGGTAAGCAACCGAGACTTGGCCAGCCGCGATCGCGTTGAGCAACTGCTCAAAGGTCACTTCCCCCTGCGTGGAGAGCTGCTGATAGACCTCAGCCGGCACGACCCACCCGGCCGTGTTGGGTACCAGACGCGGTGCAATAGAGGTCGTTTCGACGCCCTGACTCTGCACCATCTGCACCCACAAATCGTTAGATGGGCTATAGCCAGCGGGCTGTGCCACCCCAGCAGCCAGCAAGCGAGCGGCTGTGCCTGAGGCAATTTTGCGAATGCTCACCTGAATCGGCTGACCCGAGGCAGCGGTTTCCTGGCGCGCATTGAAAGCGTCTGCCACTTCGACCAGCCAGCGCTCATTTTGCCGTTCGACGTTGGCCTTCTCAGACGAGCTAAAAATTTCAAGGTAGACGCCGCTGCCCGGCTGTGCCCCGTAGAGCGGAAAATCTTCTACCTGCGGCAGCGGTGCTTCAACGGGT
>JAAHIA010000113.1 GCA_010671975.1 Leptolyngbya sp. SIO4C1
TGCTCATCAGCCGGTCATATTCATCTAGCCGCGCTGGCAAGTAGCTGCAATAGTCCAGACATTTGTCTAGCCAGCCATAGGGCAGATCGGCTGCCACACCGCCAACGCGAAAGTAGTTGTTGTTAATTAGCCGCATCCCGGTAGCGGCTTCCCACAGGTCGAGAATCATTTCGCGATCGCGCAGCGCATAGAAAAACAGCGCATGGTTGCCCAAATCGGAGATAAACGAAGGCCCAAGCCACAGCAGATGGTTGGAGATGCGCGTCAGCTCTAGCATGATGGCTCGGATGTAGCTGGCTCGCTTGGGGACTTCAATATCGGCGAGCCGCTCAACCGCATTCACCGTCACTGCCTCATTGAACATGCCGCCATAGTAGTCCCAGCGGCTAACGTAGGGGATATACATCGTCACCGTGCGATTTTCAGCAATTTTTTCCATCCCTCGGTGCAGGTAGCCAATCACCGGCTCACAGTCCAGCACCTCTTCCCCGTCGAGCGTAAGAATTAGCCTAAAGCAGCCGTGGGCAGAGGGATGATGCGGTCCCATGTTGATGATCATGGGGTCGGTGCGCGTTTCGAGCAGCGTCATAATGACCTCCAAACCGGCAGCGAAACTATAGCCATTCGGGCCTAACTTTACGTTCTGTCGTAGCGCTTAAAAGAGAAAAACTCGGGAATAGAGTTATCTCAATAGAGATCTCTATCGGTAGGGGGTTACATGAGTGGTAAAACGCCTGAAACCTGTGTCATACATATAGAATGGACAGCAAAATCTTTAGTTAATACTGTTGAATTTCTGGCTTAAGCGGTTGTATGTCAAAATCTTCTTTCTGTTTGGAAGGCGAATTTATTGGCTTTGTTGCTGGCAAAAAAAACTCCTGTAAATACCTCAAGCTGGTGGCTAGTGGCAAACGCTACCGCGTGCGCGTGCGCAAACGCCTGCGCGATCGGGTAAAGCAGCTGCAGCCCGGCGATCGCCTGCTGGTAAGCGGCTACCGCAAAAAGCGTAAGCTCAGCAAGACAAAGTTCAAAGTTGACCGGATTGACAACCTTTCAACCGATAGTCCTGAGCCGGTTGTAGCCGCACAGCCAGCGGCTAAGTCTAAAAAAGCAAGGTCGCGCATCTTGGTCTGCGGCAAGTCGAGCTGTCGCAAGCGCGGTGCAAAAGAAGTCTGCCAGGCAATTGAGGCCGCGCTGAGCTCAGCCCAGGAGCCGGTCGAGCTGCGGCTAACCGGCTGTATGGATCGCTGCAAGTCTGGCCCTCAGGTGGTTGTGATGCCCGGCAAGCATCGCTACAGCAAGGTCAAGCCAAAGCAGGTAGCAAAGCTGGTACAGCAGCATTTTGGCAAAGATCGGGCGCCCGTTTCTTAACGGCAGCCTTCACTACAGCCCGATCTTTTCGGGCAGCCCTAGCATGATGTTTAGGTTCTGCACCGCTGCCCCGGAAGCGCCCTTACCCAGATTATCTAGGCGCGCTGCCAGCAGTGCCTCCTGGGTGTGGCCGTTGGCGAAGACGAACAGCTGCACCTGATTAGTGTCATTGGCTGCTTTGATATCTAAGAATTTGCCGTCTCGGAGGGCGCCTGTGTCAGCCAGGGGATGTACCTGAATGAAAGGCTCCTCGGCGTAGTGAACGGCTAAAGCCTCATAGAGCTGCTGTCCGGTTGGCGGATGCTCTAAGCTCCAGAGCGGCAGCGGCACCTGCACCAGCATTCCTTTCTCAAACGCGCCAACCGCCGGCACAAATAAGGGCGGATGGGCCAGGCCCGAGTACTGATGCATTTCTTTGACATGCTTATGCCCAAACGAGAGTCCATAGACCCCGTAGGGATGGGCATGCTCAGCGCCTGGATTCGCCTGACGCACCGCTTCATACTGTTCGATTAGCTTACGGCCGCCGCCGGAGTAGCCGGAGACCGCGTTGACCGTGGCTGGAAAGGTCGCAGGCAGCAGACCCGCCGCTATGAGCGGATGCAGGCAGGACAAGAAACCGGTCGGATAGCAGCCCGGATTGCTCACTCGCGATGCTGAGGCAATTTTCTGGCGCTGGCCTGGCATCAGCTCAGGAAAGCCATAGACCCAGTCGGGGGCAGTGCGGTGAGCCGAGCTGGCATCGAGCACTTTGACCGCCGGGTTAGTAATCAGGCTAACAGCTTCTCGGGCAGCGTCATCTGGCAAACACAGCACCGCCACGCTGACAGAATTCAGCAGCTTGGCTCGTTCAGCCGCGTCTTTGCGCTTATCGGGGTCGATGCTGACTAACGTTAGATCGTCTCGCTGCGAAAGTCGCGCGTAGATTTGTAATCCTGTCGTGCCGGCTTCGCCATCAATAAAGACGGTTGGCTGAGATCCCATAGCTGTTCCTGTTTGCTGTACTGGCTGAAGTATGACGCTGAAATATGAATCAACCTTACAACAGCCGGCGTCCGTTCGGCGGTTCTCGATGAACCTGTCGCCTGTCTAGGCGGGTTTGACAAAAATACTGAGCAAAATTGGCCCGAGTAAATGGACCTGTCTGTCTATGCGCAAACCAGCCGTTTCTCCTAGGCGATCGCGAGCTATCTTGCTATAGAATTGGACGCTGCCGGCTGCGATCGCGACAGTCACTGTTTCTTGGCCGCTGCAGAGGCTGGGGGCATAGTCAGCTAGGTAAAACGATCCGCCCGGCTTAAGCACGCGATGCACTTCGCTGAGCACCGCTGCCGGGTCGGGGTAGTGCAGGAAGCTGATGGTGCAAAAGACGGCATCAAACTGGGCGTCGGGGAAAGGCAGATCGCTGCTCGTGCCCTGAGCGTAGCTCAGGCGAGTGGAATCGGCGCTTTTTTGAGCAGCCTGAGCCAGCATTTTGGCAGCAAAGTCAAAACCGACGCCGGTGAGCTGAGGGTATTCGGTGGCGAGGCGATTGAGCAGCTTGCCAGTGCCGCAGCCGAGATCGAGGACATGGGCGGCAGGCGGCAGGGATACGAATTCGAGCAGTCGCTGATGGACAGCTTGGTAGAAGACGGAGGGCAGAAGCCAGTCATAGGTGTTGGCCCAGCGGTTGAAGAGGTTGAGTTTGAAAGTTTGGTCTGAAGTGGAGGTTTGCATAAAGGTTGCTCGCTGTTTGTAATGCTGGCGAGTGAGAAAGGGGCTGCTCCCGGGGTCCCTCCGAGTTTCCCTGCCGAAAATATGTGAGCTATCTCAGCTTGCACGCTGGGATTTCCCCACGGGTAGGATCAGCTGATCAACCTTTCGTGTCAGCCAAAGCCCCTCTCGCCATCGCTGCAATTGCCTGATCGGTTGCTTTCGGCAGCTGATAATACTTCCCGCCTGCCGTTCTTGCCAGCTCCTTGCCAAACCCGGTCGATACAAACTTGCGCTCAGTATCAATAATCAGCAGCTGAAAGCCGGTGGCTCGAATTTTTCCGGCAATCTCTAGCAGCTCTGCTTTAATATCTGGCTTCTCATCGGGCTCCATCGGCTCACCGAGCGATCGCATCAGCGGCACGTTGCCGCGACCGTCTGTGATGGCCACAATCGCCACGTTGCCAATATCGCCCGACTGCTGCGCGTTGGTGCCGACCCGCACTGCCTGCGTCAGTCCGTGGGCCAACGGTGAGCCCCCGCCGCAGGGCATCCGCTCTAGCCGCCGCCGCGCTGAGGTAATGGAGCGGGTGGGCGGCAGCAGCACCTCAGCTTGCTCGCCCCGAAAGGGAATCAGCGCTACCTGATCGCGGTTCTGATAGGCATCGGTCAGCAGGCTGAGCACTGCGCCTTTGGCCGACTGCATGCGGTTGAGCGCCATCGAGCCTGAGGCGTCGACCACGAAGATAATCAGTGAGCCGGCCTTGCGCGCTAGGCGCTTGGCGCGAATGTCGCCCGGCTCAACGATGACGCGACGGCTGGGCTGTCGGGCGCGACGTGCCTTCTGGTAGGGGGCAGCCGCCCGCAGCGTGGCATCGACGGCAATGCGGCGCACTGGCCCCTGCGGTATAAAGGGCTTGATATAGCGACCGCGCTCCTCGGAGATCACCAGGCTTTGGCTGCCCGACTTGCCCTGACGGCTCATGGTCTGGGCAAACAGCATCAGCGAGGGATCAAGCATTACCCCTTCCGGGTCGAAGATAAATTCTTCAGGGATGCTGGGCGGCGATTCGGGTTCTTCTGAGTCTTCTTCGTCTTCGTCCTCATCTTCAGGATCGTCCGGGTTCTCTTCAGAATCGTCCGGGTCCTGATTTTGCGGCGGGGGCGGCTCATCCTCCGGCGGGGGCGGCTCCATCAGCAGCGATCGCGGAATGATTACCAGCTCGACGGCGCGACGCAGATCGTCAGCGTTCACTGCCGTTCGCCCATCCAGCGCAGCGCTGGCCTTAGCAACCCGCACGGCAAACAGCTCAGCCCGGTGGCCCTCAACGCCGCCGCGAATGGCTTCGGTCACCAAATACTGAATCTGGTCGTGACTAATGGTGACGTCTCTTAGCCATTCGCGCGCCAGAATGATCTGCGTTCGCAGGGAGTCAATTTCTTCGAGAAACTGCGTCAGAAAGCCTTGCGGATCGTTGGCATAGTTGCTGGCCTGTTCGACCGCCTGCACCCGATCTTCTAATGTCAGATCGGCATCGGCGGATAGCGCGATCGCAATTCTATCCAGCAGATGATCGCGCAGCGGCCCTTCTTCGGGGTTATAGGTGGCAATCAGCAGGGGCCTGCAGGGATGCTGAAAGCTGATGCCCTCGCGCTCAATCTGGTTGCGCCCCTGGGTTAGCGTTGAGAGCAGCAGGTTGGCAATCTGGTCGTCGAGCAGATTAATCTCATCAATGTAGAGCACGCCGCGATGGGCCTCGGCGAGCAGCCCGGGCTGAAAGATGGTCTCCCCGGTTTGAACAGATTTTGCCACATCTACCGAGCCCAGCAGCCGGTCTTCTGTTACCCCGAGCGGCACCTGAATAAACGGCGCTGGAATCACTTGGGTAGGCAGGGCTGAAAAGTCGCCGACCGCTGTGCCAAATCGCTCGCGTGTTTCGTCATCCCAGTCGCGCGGATTGGTGGGATCGCAGTTGCAGCAGGCGGCTTCAATAATCTCGATGGGCGGCAGCAGCTGATGTAGTGCTCGGGCTAAGACTGACTTCGCGGTTCCCCGCCGACCGGCAATCACCACGCCCCCCAAGCCCGGATCGACCGCTGCCAGCAGCAGCGCTAGCTTGATCGCATCCTGCCCAACAACTGCCATCAGCGGAAATGTGGTGGGAATATCGGCAACCAAAGTTGGCATCTTCGTTGATTGAACGCTCATTTTGTCAGCTTATCATCGCGGCTGATGGTTTCAGAGATGGGGGCCCGTCAGGCGGGGTGGCAGCTTTAAACTTTGGATGAGGCAGCTAGCCAATTCATTAAGCTGCGCAGATGCAGTGTCGAAAGGGCTTAAGATACGGATTAATTTCATCTTCCAGTAAACTTCTGATGCTGCAAGTTGCCAAAGCTGCAAGCTGCAAGCTGCTGTCGTACAGAGGGCAGTATACGGCCTATCGAATTGAGCTACCCAGTGTTAAAAAACGAGTGGCCGCTGTCAAAGTAGACGATGGTTATTTTCGGATTTTTCGGCAGGTAAGTGACGCAGCCCAGGCGCTTGAGCTGGTGATTAAGCTAGCGGCCTATCGAGATAATTTAGCGATTAGCTTTCACCGCCAGGGCTACTGTCTGTGGATTTATGAGCCAGAGGTTAAATCGGCGCGCTCAGATCAGTCCTCTGGGCCAGTGCGCCTGCCCACTTACGGTCCTGCGAACTGCTTTATAATTCGCAGCGAGCGCTACTATCGCATCTGCTACATCAAAGTGCCCGATCTGCCGGAGCGGCTGCTGGCAATCTACTACGGCAGACAGTTTTATAGCCTGTACAAGAGCGGCTTAGATGCCTCAGCCGTGCTCAAAACGGCAACTAAGTTTGTCGGTCGTGGCGATGCCGTCGCGATCGCGCCTACCAAGCAGGGCTATGCGCTCTGCCTGCTAGAGCCCGAAGCAATCCCTTATCGACCTAAAAAGTCCTAACGCCCTGGCAAAATCGGCATTTCGACCGCGTTGCGGAAGCGTTCAACGCTCTCATCAAAATCAATCGGCAACACCGAAACCACATTTTCGTGCGGGCGCGGAATGATCACCCAGGTTTCTAGCACGCCGCCGGGACAGTTTTCAGCCGCTTCAACGCCGGCTTCCATCGCTGCTTTAACCTCAGACACATCGCCGCGAATATTGATACAAAACCGGGCGCTGCCGGCGCGAATGTAGTTGACAAGCGTCACGCGGCCAGCTTTGACCATCGCATCTGCGGCAGCCAGTACGGGGGGAAATCCTTTTGTCTCAAGCGATCCAACTGCCTGGGGCATTGCCGTTCTCCTTATTGACAGGACACCGTCCTGTATAACTCCAAGACCTTATTGTACGGGACGAGGGAATCAAACCCGAAACGGCTCAGATTTTTCAGTGAAGTGGAGCGGCAGCACTGATTCAATATTTTCAGTTGGGTGCGGCACGATGTAGTAAGAGGTCATCTGACCATTGCAAGGACAGTCGTTGGCTACCTTAATGCCGGCTGCAACGGCGCGGTTGACTTCGCCCACCTGACCCCGCACCACCACAAACTGATGGCCGCTGTCGGCCTGATTGATGCCCAGCAGCGTCACGCGACCCGCCTTGACCATCGCATCTGCTGCGGCTAGCGAAGCCGGATAGCCGTGCGTTTCAATCACCCCAATCGCCATAGGCATAAGCAGGAACTCCCTATCGAGAAGATGTGATCAACTATATCGCGTTAGCCGACGCGGCAGATAGGCGCAAGCCAGAGGGCCGAGCCCAAATTTCGTCTGCTATCTTCTGTCTTCGATACTGCCGCCTTCTGCCTTCAAACCTTAATCGCACTCGGCTCGGCCACAGCCGCAATAATCCGCTGGCAGCCTGATTCTGGATAGGCCCAATCGCAGTAGCATTCTTTAGGGTTGCCCCAGCACAGGCTCAGGTAGAGCTCGCTGCGGGTGGCGCTCACCTCGGCCCATTCACTTTCGAGAATATGCTGATTGACTTTTTCGAGTGTTAGCAGCTGCGGTGAATGGCCGGCGCGCCACAGCCGCATGCCCTCAATCGAGGTGCGCCAGAACTGGATCACGTCAGGCTTAGCCGCAATCAGCGCGGCTTTGTCTTCTGGAATGGCGGCAAGCTGTGGATGCAGCTCAGGAAAGCGCACGGTGCGATCGCGAAACGTGCACTGGTGCCAAATAATGCCAGAAACGCCGTGCTCGCGCTGATACTGATGAATCTGCTCGCGAAAATCTTGGAACACAAACACCTTACTGAGCTTGTGTGCCCCCAGCGCTTTGGCAATGACTGGGTTCTCTAGCCGCTGCTCCGTTGACAACAGCACCCGATCGCCTCGCCAAGTCGCTTCGAGTTCTTGATCAAGGATGTCGAGGAGCTGTTGCGTGGTATAAACCATGACTCCGCAAGCGTTGAGGGGATGGGTCGGCTGATTTTATTCTATCAAGCGGCTTCGATTGTGCTAGTGGGATTCTATTGGGTCAAATATAGGGTTTGTGGGAGGCTGGCGTCTATAGATAGCTCAGCTGAGTCGTGAGCAGATCGTATAGGCCAGCAGCGTCGACAGAGTCGGTAATGCTGACGTTAGGCGGGCCGCTGTGCCACCAGTCTACTACGGTGCGACCCAGCGTATGCTGCCCCTGGGTTTCAATCGCGACCTGGGCCGGGCGAGTGGTAAACAGGTCGGGCTGCAGCAGGTAGGCAATCACGCAGGGGTCGTGCAGCGGGGCACCGGCCATGCCGTAGCGCTCAATGTCAGGGGTGCCGTAGTAGGTCAGCAGATCGGCGGCGGCTTGAGCAGCGGGCCGGTTGATGTGGCGAATGGCGGCGAGCCGCTCGGGCGTCGTGAGGACCTGGTGGGTGGTATCGAGCGTGATCAGGGTGATCGGAATCCCAGCTGTGAAGACCACCTGGGCCGCATGCGGATCGACGTAGACGTTAAATTCGGCAGCCGGTGTGATGTTGCCGTGGGTGACCGCGCCGCCCATGATCACGAGTTCGGCGATTTTAGAGACAATCTGCGGCGCTTTGATCAGCGCCACAGCGAGGTTGGTCAGCGGACCTAGCATGGCGAGCGTCATGGGGACCGGCGCGCTCAGCAGCTGCTCAATTAGAAAGTCAACGCCGTGCTGCGGTTGTAGGCGCTGCTGCGGGTCGGGCAGCGTCGCTCCCTGCAGCCCAGTAGCGCCATGCACTTCGACAGCAGTCTGCAGCGGCTGCAGCAGCGGCCTGGGGCAGCCGGCATAGACAGGCACGGTTTGATCGGCGAGCTCGCAGAGCTTGAGCGCGTTGGTGGCCGTCAGCGCCAGGGGTACATTGCCAGCGACGGTGGTGATACCGAGCAGGTCGAGCTGCTGAGGGGCAGTAAAGGCGAGCAGCAGCGCGATCGCATCGTCTACGCCCGGGTCGCAGTCAATAATCAAAGGCCGTGCCATAGCCAGTTCGCGAAGATTCACGCCGACTTTTACTGTACGACAGCAAGGTAAGCTAGCGTAGAAATGTTCTTGTCGACGTTGCCCTCAACGTGAAGCTGTATGCGCTGGTTTAGTCTGAACTGGAAACGCTCAACCTGCGGGCTGAGCTTGGGTTTACTGGTTGTTTTAAGCGGCTGTGAAGGCAGTCAGCTCGGGGCTCGACTGCAGCAAACGCTAGAAGCCGATCCGCAGGCCGAAGAGGCTGCTGACAGCGGTGATTTGACTGCAGATGCGTCCGACGAGACTGCAGCCACCGCAGCGGTGCCCGAACCAGGACAGGCCGACTTTATTGGGCCAGTGCGGCCAGAGGGGGCGCTAGTCGAGCAGCCAGCGCCGGAGCCAGAGACGACCGCTGGCTACACAGACGTTGCTCAGGCCCCCGACGAACTGCAGCCTTACCTACAGGATTTGCTGGCGCTAGAGATCTTAGACATCCGATCGGCGGACAGTGAGGAGGATGGGGCAGCAGCGGCTAAAACCTTTGGGCCAAATCAAATCTTGACTCGACGGGGGTTCGCCCGCTGGCTGCTGGCAGCCAACAATCAGTTCTATGCCGACCAAAGCGCAAAGCGCATTCGCCCCGCTGTTGGCAGCAGCCAGCCGGTCTTTCAGGATGTGCCCGCCAGCGATCCGGACTTTGGGGCAATCCAGGGCCTGGCCGAAGCCGGCATTATTCCGAGTCCCTTGACCGGCAGCTCCACAGTCGTCACTTTTCGCCCAGACGCGCCGCTGACCCGCAAGGATCTGGTGCTTTGGAAGGTGCCGCTAGATGCTCGGCAGCCGCTGCCGACCGCCACCGTAGAGGCGGTGCAGCAAACTTGGGGCTTTCAGGACGCGGCTAAGATTCAGCCGCCCGCCCTGCAGGCCGTTCTACTCGATCACCAAAACGGAGAATTTGCCAACATTCGCCGGGCCTTTGGCTACACGACGCTGTTTCAGCCGGATAAGGGCGTAACGCGAGCGGAGGCTGCTGCTGCCCTCTGGCGCTTTGGCAGCAGCACCGAAGGCATTACCGCTGTGGAACTGTTGGAGCGGTCTGATTCGCCCTCCGGAGAAGCGCTTGAGAGCGCCCCCGCCCCGATTGAACGCGCGCCCGCTCAAAAGACTGACGCCTAGTGGAGACCAGATGACGCTTTTGACTCAGGCGCAGCTTTCTGAGCTGATTGAAGCTCTCGTGCTGTGTCATTCGCCCAGCGGTGCTGAAGACGAAATCAATGACTATCTGAAATGCTACCTCAGCGATTTGGGCGTAGCACATTGGCAGGATGACGCCGACAATCTGATTGTTAAGCTCCCAGGTGAGACATCGACAGGCGCGATCGCAATCACCGCTCATAAAGATGAGATTGGCGGCCTGGTCAAAGCTGTCGAAGCGGACGGGCGGGTTCAGGTGCGACGGCTGGGCGGCGCGTATCCCTGGGTTTATGGCGAGGGCGTAGTCGATTTACTCGGGGATGCGGCCACCGTTAGCGGCGTTCTCAGCTTTGGCTCGCGTCACGTTTCACATGAATCGCCACAAAAAGTACAGCAGGAAGGGAAAGCCGTTCGCTGGGAAGATGCCTGGGTAGAAACCAAGCAGTCGCCGGCAGACCTAGCCGCGGCCGGAGTGCGGCCCGGCACGCGCGTCGTGGTGGGCAAGCATCGCAAGCGACCGTTTCGCCTAGGCGACTATCTAGCCAGCTACACGCTCGACAACAAGGCATCGCTGGCAATTTTGCTGGGTCTCGCCGCGCAGGTGAGCGCTCCCCCGGTAGATGTCTATCTCGTGGCCTCTGCGAAAGAAGAAGTCGGCGCGGTGGGGGCGCTGTTCTTCAGCCAGCGGCACGCCATTAGCCGCCTGATTGCGCTGGAGATCTGTCCGCTCTCGGCCGAATATGCGATCGCAGACGGTCCCGCGCCGGTGCTGCTCTCGCAAGACGGCTACGGCATCTACGACGAAGGGCTGAATCAGGAGATTCTGCAGGCGGCCCAGCGCGCCGAGATCCCCGTGCAGCAGGCAGCGATCAGCGGCTTTGGCAGCGATGCCTCGATTGCCATGAAGTTTGGCCATATTCCCAAAGGGGCCTGCCTCAGCTTTGCCACGCAAAATACGCACGGCTATGAGATCGCCCATCTAGGCGCGATTGAAAACTGCCTGAAGCTGCTGCTGGCCTACATTCATGGCAGCTAAACAAGCGAATCCAAAATCTCGGCAATCACCGCATAGACCTGCGCCAGCTCGGCCTCAGTAATGCAGTAGGGCGGCATCACATAGAGCACGTTGCCCAGCGGCCGCAGCAGCACGCCCGCCTCAATCGACCGCTGCCGAATGACCATCCCAACCTGATTGAGATAGGAGGTGTCTTCTGCGGTGACCACATCTAGGGCCGCAATCGTGCCAGTCACCCGCAGATTTTCTACGCGCGGATGGGCGCTAAAAGCGGCTAGCTGTTGCTGATGCAGCTGCTCCATCTGGGCAAAGGCGCTAAAGTTCTCTGCGGTCAGCTCGATCGCGGCTAGCGCCGCTGCACAGCCCAGCGGGTTCGCCGTGTAGCTATGGCCGTGGTAGAGCGTCTTCAGCGGGTTGTCGCTGTAGAAAGCCTGATAGATTTGCTCGGCGCAGACGGTGACTGCCAGCGGTAAGAAGCCGCCGGTGATGCCTTTAGAAAGACAGATGATATCGGGGGTCGTGTGCGATCGCGCGCAGGCAAACCAGTCGCCAGTGCGGCCAAAGCCGGTCATCACCTCGTCAAAGATCAGCAGCGTGTCGGCCTCGGTGGCCAGCTGACGCAGCTGTTGCAAAAACTCAGGCCGACACATCTGCATGCCCCCGGCCCCCTGCACCAGCGGCTCAATCAGGATGCCGGCACAGTCGCCCGCCGCCAGCACCGAGCGCAGCTGAGCCAGTGCCTGCTGCTCGCGCTCGGCTGCCGCTGTATCCGCCAAGTGCGTCGCCGGAAAGGGCACATATCGCACATTAAACAGCAGCTCATGAAACACCTGAGAAAAGACCGAGCGACCGCCGACCGCCATCGTGCCGAACGTGTCACCGTGATAGGCCCCCTCAAATGCTACAAAGGTTGACCTAGGCCGATCGCGGTTGACCCAGTACTGATAGGCCATCTTCAGCGCCACTTCAACCGCCGTAGAGCCGTTGTCTGAAAAGAAGACGCGATCGAGGCCGGTAGGCAGCCGCTGCACCAGCTGCTCAGCCAGCTGCTCAGCCGGCGCGTGGCTAAAGCCTGAAAAAATCACCTGCTCTAGCTGCTGGGCCTGCTGATAGATCGCCTCGGCAATTTTGGGATGCGCGTGGCCATGCGTATTCACCCACCAGCTAGAAATGGCATCGAGCAGCTGTCGACCGTCCGCTAGCTCCAGCCAAACGCCCTGAGCCGACTTCACCTTGAGCTCGGGTGGCGCTGTCTTAGCCTGCGTGTAGGGATACCAAATATGAGGGTGCATGTCTGAGTTCTGTCTGAATGAAGGATCTGATTTGAGCGTTTGAACAGAGGATGAAGGTTGTCGGGTGAACGAAAAAAAGCGCGGTGAGGTTAGAGAAGCTCAGTTGTACCAAAAGTCATGCCATCTTTGAGAACTACTCAGATAACAAGCGCGCAGCGTCATCACCGCCTCAGCGCCTGCTTTAGACCA
>JAAHIA010000114.1 GCA_010671975.1 Leptolyngbya sp. SIO4C1
ATCAGCGCCTCGCGGTCGGTCCTACCGCGAGGCGCTGATCATTCTTGAATTTATGCCTTACCGAGCCTGTGAGCCAATCTTGAAGGTTCTGCGCTCCGCAGTGGCCAATGCCGAGCACAACGAAGGGCTCGATCCGGTTGACCTGTACATCAGTGAAGCATTTGCTGACCAAGGGCCGGTTTTAAGACGGTATCGTCCTCGAGCTCAGGGGCGCGCTTATCAAATTCGTAAGCCAACTTGTCACATCACGATTGCGGTTGCGCCTGGCTCCGAAAATTAATCTGAGAATTTACTACTGCTTCACTGTTAGAGGACCTGTTCCGTGGGACAAAAGATTCATCCAATTGGTTTTCGCCTCGGCGTTACTAAAGATCACAGCTCTTGCTGGTATGCCGATCCTAAAAACTATCCGAGTCAGCTACAAGAAGATCACGCGATTCGCCAGTATATCGAAAAGAATCTCAGCAATGCCGGTATTTCTGAGGTTCGCATTGCTCGTAAAGCCGATCAGATTGACTTGGAAGTTCGCACGGCTCGTCCAGGGGTTGTGGTGGGTCGCGGCGGTACCGGTATTGAGTCGCTGCGGACTGGTCTGCAGAAAGAGCTCAAAGACAACAATCGTCAGATTCGCATCAATGTTGTAGAAGTGGCTCGGGTGGATGCTGATGCCTCCCTCATTGCTGAGTACATCATTCAGCAGCTAGAGCGACGGGTTTCTTTTCGCCGCGTTGTTCGGCAGGCAATTCAGCGCGCCCAGCGAGCTGGGGTAGAAGGGATCAAAATTCAGGTCAGCGGTCGCCTCAATGGTGCAGAGATTGCGCGAACCGAGTGGACGCGCGAAGGTCGGGTGCCGCTGCATACGCTGCGAGCCGACATTGACTATGCTTACAAGACAGCCCAGACGACTTACGGCATTTTGGGCGTCAAGGTCTGGGTGTTCAAAGGCGAAATTATCCCTGGGCAAGAAGAATCGCCCTCACCGGTCAATACGCAGCCACGCCGCCGGCAGCCGCGTCGCCGCCAGCAGTTTGAAGATCGTTCCAACGAATCATAGGCCGGCCTAGCTTTAACCCTGACGTGAGTTTTGAGAGTGACGCATCATGCTGAGTCCAAGAAGAACCAAGTTTCGCAAGCAGCATCGCGGTCGTATGCGCGGTATGGCCCAGCGGGGCAACCAGATTAACTTTGGTGATTTCGCCCTGCAGGCGACTGAATGCTCCTGGATGACGTCTCGCCAGATTGAGGCAGCGCGTCGAGCCATGACCCGCTACATCCGCCGAGGCGGAAAAATCTGGATTCGCGTATTCCCAGACAAGCCGGTCACGATGCGCCCCGCTGAAACCCGTATGGGTTCAGGTAAAGGTAACCCTGAATATTGGGTAGCGGTGATCAAGCCGGGGCGAGTCATCTTTGAGATTGCCGGCGTTCCCGAAGAAACGGCTCGTGAGGCCATGCGGCTAGCCTCCTTCAAGCTGCCCTTTAAGACCAAGTTTATTGTACGTAGCGAGACGGAGCTGTAACTGCGATGGCACTCTCTAAGATGGAAGATATCAGAAAGCTCAGCGCTGAAGAAGTGACTGAAGAAATTGCAAAAATTAAGCGAGAGCTGTTTGAGCTGCGGTTTCAAAAAGCAACGCGTCAGATGGAAACCGGCTTTCATCAGTTTAAGCATGCGCGTCATCGGCTGGCTCAGCTGATGACGGTAGAGCGTGAGCAGCAGCTAGCGTCCGCGAATAGTTCAGACGGTGAATAGGGGTTAAGGGGCTATGGCAGTTAAAGAAAGAGTGGGTCTTGTCGTCAGCGACAAAATGGACAAAACAGTGGTGGTTGCGGTAGAGAGCCGCGTGCCCCATCCCAAGTACGAAAAAATTATTGTTCGTACCAAAAAGTTTAAGGCACATGATGAGGGCAACCAGTGTCAGGTGGGCGATCGCGTACGCATTCGTGAGACCCGCCCGCTAAGCCGCACGAAACGCTGGGTTGTTGCTGATGTCCTCAATCGCACCGTAGAGATTTAGCTGGGGAGATCTAGGACATGATTCAGCAGGAAAGCTACTTAAACGTAGCAGATAACAGCGGCGCTCGAAAGCTGATGTGCATTCGCGTGCTGGGGGGAAATCGGCGCTACGCCGGCGTGGGTGACGTAATTATTGCCGTCGTTAAAGATGCCCTGCCCAATATGGCGGTCAAAAAGTCAGACGTGGTGCGCGCGGTTGTGGTTCGCACTCGTAAAGGCCTGCGTCGCAGCAGCGGTATGAGCATTCGCTTTGACGACAATGCGGCTGTCATTATCAACAACGATGGCAACCCTCGGGGCACGCGGGTCTTTGGCCCCGTTGCTCGCGAGCTCAGAGACAAAAGCTTTACCAAGATCGTTTCTCTCGCGCCGGAGGTACTGTAATGGCCAAAAAGTTAGCAAGCAAAGCGCCTTCACGCTACCGGATGCATGTCAAAAAGGGCGATACGGTCCAGGTCATTTCAGGCAGAGACAAAGGCAAGGTTGGCGAAATTCTCGCCGTGATGCCGAAGCATAGCCAGGTGCTGGTAGAGGGCGTCAATATTCAGACAAAGCATATGAAGCCCCAGCAGGAAGGTGAATCTGGTCAAATTTTGACTCGCGAGGCACCGCTGCACAGCTCAAACGTGATGCTGTATTCCGAGAAAGAAAAGGTTGCTAGCCGCGTCAGCTACACCTTTACCGAGGATGGCCGCAAGGTCAGAATGCTGAAGAAGACCGGAGAAATCATTGACTAGGGTCGATTGAGCGCTAATTGAGGTGATTTTCTCAAAGCGACAGTTCAAAGCGTATCCCTGACAAAGCCCAGGGAAAGGAAAGGTAAGCGTACCATGGCGGAAAAACTCAAGGAATTTTATTTAGAGAAGGCTGTTCCCAATCTGATGGAACAGTTCGAGTATGACAACGTGCACCAGGTACCGAAGCTGGTGAAGGTGACGGTCAATCGCGGTCTAGGTGAAGCCTCGCAAAATGCGAAGGCGCTCGAGTCTTCTATTAGTGAGCTGTCGATCATTACCGGCCAGCGGCCTGTGGTGACGCGTGCCAAAAAAGCAATCGCCGGCTTCAAAATTCGAGAAGGCATGCCGGTTGGCGTCATGGTGACGCTGCGCTCAGAGCGGATGTACGCTTTTCTTAATCGCCTGATTAACTTGGTGCTGCCTCGTATTCGCGACTTTCGCGGCGTTAGTCCTAGAAGCTTTGACGGTCGTGGTAACTATACGCTGGGCCTGCGTGAACAGCTGATTTTTCCTGAAGTTAGCTATGACAGTATCGATCAGATTCGCGGCATGGACATCACGGTGGTCACCACTGCGAGCACAGACGAAGAAGGCAGAGCCCTGTTAAAGGAACTGGGCATGCCTTTCCGGGACAACTGATTCAGGTTTATACGAGAGAGGATTATGGCGTCCAACGACACGATTGCAGATATGCTAACGCGCATTCGGAATGCGAATCTTGCGCGGCATCAAACGGTTGATATTCCGTCAACGAAGATGACTCGCAGTATTGCCCAGGTTCTAAGCGAAGAGGGCTTTATTAGCGACGTGTCTGAAGCTGCCGACGGAATCAAGCGAACTCTGACGATCAAGCTCAAGTACAAAGGAAAGAGCCGCGAGCCGATCATTCGCAATCTGACGCGGGTGAGCAAGCCCGGTTTGCGCGTTTATTCTAACCGCAAAGAGCTTCCCAGAGTGCTGGGCGGAATTGGAATTGCCGTGATATCGACTTCTAGCGGCATCATGACCGATCGCGATGCGCGCCGTCAGGGCGTTGGTGGAGAAGTGCTTTGCTACGTTTGGTAAGCTATGACGCCGCTCTTGCTGATTAAACCTTCACGAGTTCATAGCTGTTAGGGAGAATCAAGAAACATGTCTCGGATTGGTAAGCAACCTATTAGCATGCCCTCGGGCGTGACTGCCAATATTGATGGACAGTCGGTCACTATCAAAGGCCCAAAAGGTGAGCTGTCGCGAAGTCTGCCTGCTGAAGTCTCAATTGCTCAAGAGGGCGATGCGCTCGTGGTGAATCGACGCGATGATTCTCGCGTGGCCAGAGAACGCCACGGACTGTCGCGCACGCTGCTATCAAACATGGTAGAGGGCGTTTCTAAGGGGTTTGAGAAACGGTTAGAAATTCAGGGCGTTGGCTACAGGGCCGCTGTTCAGGGTCAAAAGCTGTCGATGAGCCTAGGCTACAGTCACCCGGTTGAGTTTGAGCCACCAACCGGTATTCAGTTTCAGGTAGAAAATAACACTAACGTGATTGTGACCGGTATCGACAAAGAGGTCGTGGGCAACACGGCAGCAAAAATTCGCGCAGCGCGTCCACCGGAGCCCTATAAAGGAAAAGGGGTTCGCTACGCTGGAGAGATGGTCAGACGCAAGGCAGGCAAGGCAGGGAAGAAGTAGGCTATGAAACTCACTCGTAAACAATCAACGCGTCGTCGTCATGCCCGCATTCGCCGTCGGGTTCAAGGAACTGCTGAACGCCCGAGACTGGCTGTTTTCAGGTCTAATAACCATATCTACGCGCAGGTGATCGACGATTCGAAGCATCACACCCTGGCGTCGGCTTCGACGCTAGAGGCGGATTTACGCGGCGAGCAGCTGTCTGGCAATAGGGAAGCCTCTGTCAAAGTTGGCCAGGCGATCGCAGAGCGCTCAATTGCTCAGGGTATCCAACAGGTTGTCTTTGACCGAGGCGGTAAGCTGTATCACGGGCGGGTAGCAGCGCTGGCAGAGGCAGCTCGCGAAGCAGGACTCAACTTCTAAATTTGAAAGGGTATAAAACTCATGGCGAATCGTCGTAAGAGCAACAAAAGTCGCGAAAAAGATACTGACTGGCAAGAGCGCGTGGTGCAAATCCGCCGGGTGACCAAGGTGGTCAAAGGCGGTAAAAAGCTCAGCTTTCGCGCCATTGTCGTGGTAGGCAATGAAAAAGGTCAGGTTGGCGTTGGCGTCGGCAAGGCCAGTGACGTGATTGGTGCGGTCAAAAAGGGCGTTGCCGACGGCAAGAAAAATCTGGTGGATGTGCCTTTGAACAAGTCCTATTCGCTGCCGCATCCGTCAGTTGGCATTGCCGGCGGGGCGAAAGTCTTCATGCGACCGGCAGCGCCAGGTACCGGTGTGATTGCCGGGGGCGCTGTCCGCACGGTGCTAGAGCTAGCCGGTGTGCGCAACGTTCTGGCTAAGCAGCTAGGCTCCGACAATCCGCTGAACAATGCGCGCGCTGCGGCAGAAGCGCTAGCCTCTTTGCGTACCTTCTCAGAGGTGGCTGAGGAGCGCGGCATCGCAGTAGAGAAGCTTTACGTGTAGGGCCTGGCTAGAGCTTTACGCGCCAGTCTTCACGCAAAGGTTTTACAGCACAGAGATTGAAACGCAAGGTAAGCACATGAGACTACAGGACGCTCAACCCAAACCGGGTTCAAAAAGACGGCGGCGGCGCGTTGGTCGAGGTATTTCGGCCGGCCAGGGTGCCAGTGGCGGCTTTGGGATGCGAGGTCAAAAGTCTCGCTCGGGTCGAGGCACCCGACCGGGGTTTGAAGGTGGACAGCTGCCTTTATATCGCCGCATTCCTAAACTGAAGCATTTTCCGCTGGTCAATCAGAAAAAATATACGATTGTCAATGTTAAGGATCTTGCGGCGCTACCTGCCAATACTGAGGTAACGCTGCGATCGCTGATGGACGAGGGCATTGTCACCGCCGATGACGGTCCGCTGAAAATCTTAGGTGATGGCGACCTATCAGTGGCGCTTGCGGTGAAGGCGGCAGCGTTTACTCAATCTGCTAAGTCCAAAATTGAGGCGGCTGGCGGTAGCTGTGAAACCACGGCTTAAGGCTTTACAATTAAGGGGCTGAGTTTTTGGGAGCTGTGCTGCGATGTTTCAACTGCGGGCACAGCTTCATTTGTATGTCGTTGTCGTTTTAGAGACTGGTGCTTTGGCGCTAGCGCTTACAGGAAGTTAAGTTTTCTATGGTTGTCAGTCGAGGGAAAAACCCTAGCGCGCAGGAAACCTTTTTGCAGATGGCTCAGGCTGCAGGCTTACGCAGCCGCCTCTTGGTGACGCTGGGACTGCTGGTGTTGGTAAGGCTGGGGATGTATATTCCCGTGCCGGGTATCGATCGCGCTGCTTTTTCTCAAGAAGTTCAAGGCGGTGGCGTGCTGGGCTTTTTAGATATCTTTGTGGGCGGTGGCCTATCGCTGCTGGGTATCTTTGCGCTGGGCATCTTACCCTTCATCAACGCATCGATTATTATGCAGCTGCTAACCGCAGCCATTCCGCAGCTCGAAGACCTGCAGAAGAATGAAGGTGAAGCCGGTCGTCGTAAGATTTCTCAGATTACGCGCTACGTCGCCCTGGGCTGGGCCATTTTACAGAGCACGCTGCTATCCAGCTTTTTGCTGATGCCGTTCGCTGAAAATCCCGGCTTGCCGTTTGTGATCCAAACGGTGATCACGCTGACGGCCGGCTCTATGTTTGTCATGTGGGTGGGCGAGCTGATCACCGAGCGCGGCGTGGGTAACGGCGCTTCGCTGCTGATTTTTCTCAACATTGTGTCGACGCTGCCTCGCCTGCTCGGACAGACGATTGACCTAGCTCAGACCGGTAGCCGAGAGACCGTCGGCGGCATTATCATTCTTAGCCTGGTCTTTCTGGCCATGATTGTCGGCATCGTGTTTGTGCAAGAAGGCACCCGACGCATCCCGATTGTGTCAGCTCGACGGCAGGTGGGGCGCAAGCTTTACCTAGAAAAAAGCAACTATCTGCCCCTGCGACTGAATCAAGGCGGCGTCATGCCGATTATTTTTGCATCGGCCGTTTTAGTGCTGCCGCTGCAGGCTGCGCCCTCCATTGCGAACGCATTTTCCAGTCCTGGCATTGCAGAATTTGTGGCCAGGTATTTTCGGCCGACCTCGGTGCTCTACAACGTGCTCTACCTGCTGATGATTTTATTCTTCAGCTATTTCTATGCTTCTTTGGTAGTCAATCCAGAAGATATGTCGCGCAACCTGAAAAAGATGGGCGCTAGCATTCCGGGCATTCGACCGGGTAAGGCAACCAGCGACTATATCGGTCGGGTACTGAATCGGCTAACTTTCCTAGGCGCTATCTTCTTAAGCCTAGTGGCGGTCGTGCCTAGTTTGGTTGAGAGCGCCACTCGGGTGCAGACATTTCAGGGTTTGGGAGCAACGTCGCTGCTCATTCTGGTGGGTGTGGCAATCGACACCGCCAAGCAGATTCAGACCTATGTGATTTCCCAAAGATACGAAGGGATGGTGAAACAATAGTGACTCGACTGATCTTTCTAGGCGCGCCCGGCGCGGGCAAGGGCACTCAGGCGCAGAGACTGTCTGCTGAGTCTCAGGTGCCCCATATCTCAACTGGGGATATTTTGAGAACAGCCGTTGCGAAGCAGACGGACCTAGGAAAAAAGGCCGCACACTATATGAATGCTGGTGAGCTGGTGCCAGACGATTTGATTTTAGACCTGATTCGAGAGCGCCTAGGGCAGGCAGATGCCACCAACGGCTGGATTTTGGACGGATTTCCAAGAAACGTGTCGCAGGCCAATTTCTTAGACGGTCTGCTGGAGGAGATTCAGCAGCCCTGTGACTTTGTTCTCAATCTGGATGTGCCGGATGAAGTCTTGGTGACTCGGCTGCTCAGTCGCGGGCGACAGGATGATACCGAAGCGGTGATTCGCAATCGGCTGGCAGTTTACCGAGAGCAGACCGAGCCGCTGATTGATTTCTATCGCGGTCGGCAGCAGCTCGTCTCAGTTAACGGCAATCAGCCTATGGACGCTGTGACAGCGGAGCTCAAGCGCGTAATTGCGGCTTAGTCCGTAAGCGCGCGTCGGTTTTACAGCTGTTTGTTAAGCTTAGAGAGGTGGAGATAGGCATCTAGCATGTCTGTCTCGTTTTTGCTGATTTGAGGAACGACTGCTTGTCTAAACAAGATTTAATTGAAATGGAAGGCACGGTGACTGAGTCTTTGCCGAACGCCATGTTCCGGGTTGACTTAGACAATGGCTTTAACGTGCTAGCCCATATTTCGGGCAAGATTCGCCGCAACTACATTAAAATTTTGCCGGGCGATCGCGTCAAAGTTGAGCTCACGCCTTACGATTTGACCAAAGGTCGAATTACCTATCGCCTGCGCAACAAAAAGTAACTGCCGAAAGGCGCTATTAGGGGCTGCTGGGCTAAGCGTCATCAAAAATGGCATCTAGAATAGGGGCTGCGCCAAACCGAATAGCATCCGTACAGGGCAGCGACGTTTCTTGGGAAATGCGATCAATCGCTGCTTTTGCTGCTGCCTGACTGGCGCCATAGGTGTTGAGCGCGATCGCAACAATTCGAGCTGGTAAAAAAGTACCGCCAGCGCTGGCAAGGGTCTCATAAATTTTAATCACTTCAGCTAGGGGCGGAATCTTAAAAGCTGGGAAATGTTGGATGTGGGTCAGACTGAGCTTGTGAACTAGCACCAAGTGAGTGGGCTGCGCCCCTCTCAGCAGCGGTAGCACTGCGGTAGAGGCAGGGTTCATCAACGAGCCCTGCCCTTCTACATGCAGGACGTCACAGTCGCTGCCCTGCTGCATGACTGCCTGTTCCACCGCGCCGGCGGCGAAATCGAGGCGAACGGCGTCGAGCGCAACCCCTGCTTCGCCCAGCATCAGGGCCGTTTGCCCGGTTGCGATTAGCTTAGAGCGATAGCCTCGCTGCTGGCTAACCCGATTGAGCTCCAGGCTGGTCGACATTTTCCCCACTGCCATGTCGGTCCCGACCGTGAGCACGCGACGGCAGGTTAGCGACTGGGCTTTGCCAGAGCCAACCGTCAGCCCTGGCGGCTCTTGGCGCATATCCCAAATCCACTGGTCGGGCTGCAGCTGCGCCGTCAGGTCAGGATCGGCGTTCATCTGAGTGTGCAGCCCGTTCATAATGCACAGCCCGGCTGCCACGGCTGTCTTCACCTCGGCATACCAAGGCGCAGGCAAAGCACCGCCAGAAGGCGCAATGCCAATCGCCAGCACGTCTGGCTGATAGGCCAGCGCTGCCGCGACTGATGCAACCACCGGGACTTCTCGGTCAATACCGGTTTTTTCACTGACTGAAGCGCCTGGGCAGGTTTCGTCGATCACCGCCACAATGGGATTTTGACTGTAGCGCAGCAGCGAAATGCCGGTTTTACCTTTAGCGCCGGTCAGGCCGCTGTGAAGCAGAATAGCAATGCGATGGTTAGGGGTAAGCTGCATGGGTAAGCTCTATCGGAAAGCACAAGGAAAGCACACAGGAAAAGCGCAAATTTGCTTTAGCCGCTGGCGGTGTGGGTCACCCCTAGCCCCGCCTTAGCGCTTGGAATCAGACAGCCCGCCTGCAAACGGGCGCCGAAAAACGGGTCGTCTTTGAGATTTAGGTGGCTGTCAAGATCGAGGTGGTCAGCCAGCGGCGAGAGCTGAGCCAGCGCCGTATTGGCGATCGCACTGTCTGAGTAGCAGCCAAACATCACCTGCAGCCCGCAGGCCCGTGCAGTCTCAATCATCCGCCGCGCTTCGCTGAGGCCGCCCGCCTTCATCAGCTTGATATTGACGCCGTCGGCATAGCCAGCCAGCGTCGGAATATCGTGGCTGGTAAAGCAGCTTTCATCCAAGAAGACAGGCAGGCGCGATCGCAGCTTGCCCAAGCTGACTTCTTCACCTCTGGCCAGCGGCTGCTCCAAATAAATCACGCCGCGCTCGGCTAGCCAGTCGGCCATTGCGATCGCGTCGCTGAGCGACCAGCCGCCGTTGGCATCGATACTCACCTTAGCGCCTGACGGTATCTGCGACTGTAGGGCCGTAAACATAGCCCGATCGACGGCAATGCCAGCCGGGCTGCCCAGCTTGATTTTGACCGAGCGCACGCTCAGCTGGCGGCACCACTGCCGCAGGCGATCGCAGGCCCCCGCTGGTGAATTAATTCCCACGGTGACCGCCGTAGGGCCAATGCGGGCTAAATCGAGTCCCCACAGCTGCCAGAGCGGCAGGCCAACCTGCTGACCGAGCCAGTCCCACAGTGCGGTATCTACAGCAGCGCGAGCGGCGGAGCAGGGCTGCAGGTCGTCTAAAACAGCCTCAACGGCCTGTCTTTCCAGCGGATGATAGGGAATCAGTGCCTTTGCAAGACGGTCAAGATCGGCCGTAATGGCCTCGGCTGTTTGCGTCATCTCGCCGATTGAGAATGGCGAAGCCTCGCCCCAGCCCATAACTGGGTCAGCCGGCTCGGTCTGTATCTGCACCCAGAGGTTGGTTGAGCTAGCCGTGGTACCTCGGCTGATAGTGAGCGGCACTTTTTTATGAACCGTAAAGGGGCGACTGCTTAAATGCACGGCTGAAGATTTTTTTCATATTATTGCGGCAAACTCTCGAAAAAACTGCCGCTAAGTTAGTACATTAGCAATCTCTAACAAACTGCTGTCCGGAGCGCGACTATAGATTGACCAGATTGGCCCCTGCGCGCCGGTCAGAACCAGGTGGTCGAGTAGGCCAAGCATCGAAAAAAACTGTGGCTAAAACTATCGCAAAGACGTCTTAGAAACAATTTGGGTTTGCTTGCGATCGCGCTCTGAGAGCGTCTTGCCTAGCTGCAGCTGCGTCGCATTCGCCTGTAAGACTGTCGCTGCTTTAGTATCGCCCATTTGCAGAGCCGTTTGGGCTGCCGACTGCAGCATGGTTGCTGCGCCTTGGCGATCGCCGGCCTGCAGCTTCGTCTCTGCAATCTTCGTCTGCCGATATTTGGCCAGCATGAGAATATGCTGCTGCACCTGCGGGTTAGGCTTGGGCTGGTAGCGCGCCTGAGCGCAGATCTCTACCGTCAGCCGCTCTGACATTAGCCCGGTGGCTGCCTGCGACGGGGCGTCGTACTGCACCTGAATCGAGGCAATCGGATGGATGCCCTCTGGCAGCTGCGAAATGTATAGATTGACCAGTACCACGCGCGGCGTATCCACCATCAGGTCGCCTAGCCGCACCATTACCTGCTCAGCGCTGCGCTGCAGGTCTAACTCTACGACCTCAGGCTTAACCTGCGCAATGGGCTTGAGCTCCGCCAGGCGGCTCTGTGGCGATAGTGTCAGCTTCAGATAGGCACTGGTCAATGCCACGGTCTGAATGCGGCTAAACAGCCGGCTAAACTGCGCGATCGCGGCGTCTGGCTGCTGAATGTAGCTGAGGCTGCCGCCGCCCGCATCGGCAATCTTTTCAATCACGTCCTGGTTCCAGTGGTCGCCAAAGCCCAGCGTACTCACCGTGAGGCCGTAGTCTGTTGCCAGCTGCGCCAGCTTCAAGCAGCGATCGTCATCCCCATGCTCGTTTTCGCCATCGGTGAGCAAGAAAATCTGTGAAATAGCATCCTGCTTTCCCTTAGCCACTTCTTCAATCCCAAGCTTTAGCCCCTCGTCGATGGCCGTACCGCCCCCGGCCCGCAAGCTGTCGATCTGAAGTTTGGCACCGTTTGGATCCAGCATTGGCTGGTTGCTAATTAGCACCTCGGCGCGGTGGTCAAACACCACCACAGAAAGCCGATCTTGAGCAGAGAGCCGATCCACTAAGCGATGAGCCGCCGCTTTCACTGTCTGCATCGGCGCCCCCCCCATCGAACCGCTGCGGTCAAGCACCAGGCATAGGTTGAGCGGCGCGGGCTGAGCGTTTGTCTGTGGGACGGCCGACAGTGCGATCGCCAGCTGCCGCTGACTGCTGGTCTGCTCGGCATCTAAGGCAGCATCGCTCAGAATCCATTGCAAGTTTACGCTCATCGCTCGCCCTCTTCTATCTGTAGAACTGTGCGCTCAGCTCTTCCGAGTAGGGTTATCCCCCAAAGCCTTGGGCAACCGGCAAGTTCACACCGAGTTACACTATTTAGACAGCGTGAAATCATACAGGGCAAAGGTATATGAGCTCGAATATCAAGGCCGTACAGGCCCCTTACTATGGCGATGCGGCTTATCGCACACCGCCACCTGACCTACAATCACAGATCGGG
>JAAHIA010000115.1 GCA_010671975.1 Leptolyngbya sp. SIO4C1
TCTGAAATAGCCGCTACTATACTCAGCAACTTTACTGGTCTACATCATTTTTTTAAAGTTGATGGCCTCTCGGTCACCTTGACGGCTTGATAGACTATTAAGTAAGGATATGTTTTTAAAGCGACATTTACAGCCTGTTTAAGATCAATCGGCTATGACACTATTTCCTATGTTTGCCGCCCTCTGGCAGGGGCTACCGCTCGACAGCCTCTTCTCTACCCAGGGCATCATGGTGATGCTGCTGGTCGCCTACGCTGGGGCCATGTGGATGTTTTTGACCAGTGCCCCCAAAGTCCACACGGTGATGGTTTCCGATCTAGAGACTGCCCGTCGATTTTATGAAGGCATGCTCAACCTGACTACGGCTGAGGTACCGCTGCACTACTACTACAACT
This sequence comes from Leptolyngbya sp. SIO4C1, assembly GCA_010671975.1. GTDB lineage: Bacteria > Cyanobacteriota > Cyanobacteriia > Phormidesmidales > Phormidesmidaceae > SIO4C1. The sequence goes on from JAAHIA010000115.1 coordinate 396, forward strand.
ACGAACAGAGTCTCGGCACCGCTGGCCTCGATCCGATGTATATGTCGGCCAGCATGGGGCGTCCAGCCGATCAGGCCTACAGCAGCCCTGACGGGCTGTGGTACCAGCTGAAGAAAAATACTCAGCTGCATGTGATTTCAGGAGCCAGCCTGGGTCACAACAATCGGCAGCGCCATGTCTGCTTTGACCGCGACTGTCTAGAAAATCTGCTCATGCAGGTACAAACGCGCGGCATTCGCCACAAGCTGCGCCGCGACCGACCGCTAAATTTCTTAGTTAAAGACTACAGCGGCGAAGTCATTGAGATGGCAGAGATTTCAAACTAGCGCCGTCGCCCAGCCAAAAATTCGCTAGGCAATGTCTACTATCTAAATTTCTCAGGTGAATTTCATCCCTAGCTCAAGCAGCTGTCGTTAAATCAGGAGAGACATCGGTTTAACGAACTTCTGCCATGACGCTATTGATGCAGTCAATTGACTTGCCAGGCACCTGCGATCGCATTGCCCTAGAACAAGGCATCTGGACACCTGTGCCGAAATTTTACCGGCGGCAGAAAAGGCTGTGCGATCGCGCAATCACAGCCTGCCGCGCATGTTTGGACTAACCCACTATTGACTTTCAACTCCATGACCCTAGCAAACATCATGACCTGGGCCACCCTTGCCGGGTATGGCCTTGCTTTATTTGGCTTGGTGCGGGTGACGACACCTCACAAAGTCAGCGCCAGCGAATTTTTTGAAGGCTCGTCTCGCCAGGGACAGCTGCCGGGGCTTTGGCTGCTGGTGGCCAGCGCCGCGATCTCCTGGATTTTTGCCAAGTCGATTGACAACGCAGCCAGCCTGGCTAACGCCTTTGGCGTCTGGGGCGGGCTGGGCTACGCCATCTACTACCTGAGCTTTGTGACGGCTGCCTTCGCGCTGTACTACCTAAGAACGCGCGGCTTTCGCTCCATTCCTGAGTTTCTTGTCAACAAGTATGGCAAGCTCTGCGCGCGCCTGTTCTTGCTGGCCATCATTATCCGGCTGCTCAATGAAGTCTGGTCGAATACCAAAGTGTTTTCACTGTATTTTGGGCCAGAGGGCAGCCTAGGCTACTGGCTAGCCGCCGCCATTGTCACTGCCTTCACGGTTTACTACACGCTGCTGGGCGGGCTGCGCAGCAGCTTACTCACCGACGGGGCGCAGATGCTCTTGGCCGCTGTCTTGCTGGTGACCATTTTAGTCACGCTGGGGCCGGGGCTAGCCGCCACCGGGCTGCCTGCTGTGGAGCCAGAGACGCGCCTAGCCGGGCTTACCTTTTGCGGCCTTGCCTTTGTACAAATCTTTAGCTATCCCTTCCACGATCCGGTTTTGACCGATCGGGCATTTATTACCTCACCGCGCGTCATGGTTCGCGGCTTCGTCCTAGCCGGTCTGATTAGCGGCGGGTTTATTTTTCTTTTCAGCAGCGTTGGGCTCTATGCGCGAGCAGCCGGGGTGGAAGGGTCGCCGGCGCTGATGGTACCGGCGCTGTTTGGGCTGCCAATGCTGCTAGTGTTTAATGCCATCATGCTGACAAGCGCTGGCTCAACGCTCGATTCTACCTTTTCGAGCGTTGCTAAGCTGACCGCGCGCGACTGGTTCAATCGCAGGGGCATTCCCACTGAAACGCAGGCGCGCTTTGGCCGCTGGGGCATTGTTGCGATTGCCATTCTGGGCAACCTGCCGCTGCTGAGCATCTATCTTGGCGATCGCGTTGGGCCGGCGATTATTCTGGCAACCACCATTAGCGGCACGATGGTGATGGGACTCGCGCCTATTTTTCTGCTGGCCTTTATTGCTAGAGCCGGGGCTTTAAGCTTCCATCTTGCCTTTTGGCCGGGGCTGATTTTTGGCGTGCTGCGCGTGCTCGAAAATGCTTTGAGTACGCAAATTTTTCCAACCTGGCTCAGCATCGGTGGGGGCAAGTATGCGCTTGATTTTGGCATCAACTTCTATGGCCTACTGCTGTGCACTGCCGGATTCTTGCTGGGGGCCTGGCTGAGCCCAAAACCCAGAAAATAGGCGCTGCCCGCTTAGACTTTGAAGAAAAAACCCCGGAGACCTAAATGAATAAGTCCTCGGGGTTTGGAATCAGGGTGCATCTACCAGTTACAGCATCCTCGAAAATTTCGGTTTTATCTGCAGTTAGGGCCTATCTTTATTGAGTCTTCAAACTAAGCCTTGATAATGCGCGCTTTTGCTTAAGTTCTACTTTTTTGTACGGGTTCACATCAACTTTTTCTATGACTAACTTGCCTATTCCTGCGGAGGCGCTGACGCCGGCTGTTTATATTGTGGGAGCCGGGCCGGGCGATCCGGAGCTGCTTACGCTCAAAGCTCAGCGGCTGCTGGCGCTGGCTGATGTCGTGGTCTATGCCAACTCGCTGGTGCCGCCGCAGATGCTGAGCAGCGTGCGACCCGAGGCTGAGCGCATCGGCACCGCTAACCTTACCTTAGAAGCCATCTTGCCGCTGATGATTGATCGGGTGCGATCGCACAAGTCAGTCGTCCGGCTGCATTCTGGCGACCCTAGCCTCTACAGCGCCATTCACGAGCAGATGCAGGCACTAGCCGCCGCTGAGATTCCCTTTGAGGTAGTGCCCGGCATCAGCGCTTTTCAGGCCGCCGCCGCCAAGCTGCAGGTCGAGCTGACGGTGCCAGAGCTGGTACAAAGCATTATCTTGACTCGCATTAGCGGTCGCACCCGAGTGCCCCCCACCGAAGAACTGGCGTCTTTGGCCGCTCACCGCACCAGCCTTTGCCTGTATCTCAGTGCCCGGCATGTGGCCGCAGCCCAGACCGATCTGCTGGCCCACTATGCCGCCGATACGCCGGTTGCCGTCTGCTACCGCATCGGCTGGCCGGATGAGCAAATCTGGACGGTGCCGCTGAACCAGATGGCTGAGCTGACCGCGCGCGAAAATCTGATTCGCACCACGCTCTATATCATTAGTCCAGCCCTAGTGGCAGATCCGGCGCGATCGCGGCTCTACAGCCCCGGTCACGACCACCTCTTTCGGCCTCGTGCAGAAACTTTATAAGCGCTAGCGGGAACGCTAGGGCCAGCTTATGGCTGCTGCGGTCCCTGTACTTGGCTGAGACTTGATGCAATCGGGTGGACCATTCACAAGAACTTCAAGCTGGCTGACGGATTTGTTTTCTAAGCTTGTGAAGAATACGCAGTCAGTGCCAGTCTTCAAAATTTCTATCCCAGTTGCTATGTCTTTCTCAGTATTTCGACCTAGTCGCCGCTCAGCGCTGCTAGCTGCAGGTTTAGCGCCGCTCAGACAGTTTCGCAGCGGCCTGCAAGGGCTAGCTCAGGTGGGAATTTGGCTGCTGCTCTGCCTGGTGCTGACACTGGTTTGGCTACCACAGCCAGCCTGGGCGCACCGGCCCCACGACGTGGTGACTCAGGTGAAGCTCTCGCCCGCCTATAGCCAGGACCAAACGCTCTATACATTGGTTCGAGGCAATCTGTTTAAGTCAACCGATGGGGGCGATAGCTGGCTGCGCTTGGTGCAGGGGCTCGACACGCTCTTTCCCTTTTCGACCCTGACCATCGATCAGCAAACCGGGCAGACGCTGGCCGTGGCGACGCGCGGCGACGGTATCTATCGCTCTGAGGACAGCGGCGCGTCTTGGCAGCCAGTCAATAGTGGCTTAGGCACGCAGGATATTAGCCTGGTCTATCTGCTGCCCAATCGGCCTGCTGTGATGCTGGCAGCCGGCACAGCAGGCGGCCTCTATCGCAGCGCTGACGGCGGTCAGACCTGGTTGCAGGTGCTCGCCTCGACCGACACTGTCTCAGCCCTAACGGCCGCTGACCAGCAGCTGTTTGCAGGCAAATCCACGGGCGACGTTATGCGCTCAGGCGATGGTGGCCAGACCTGGCAGCCGGTCGCCACCGTGGCGGATAGTCGCATCACGGCGCTAGCCGCGAACGCGCCGGAGCTCTATGCTGGCACCGAGGCTCAGGGCGTCTTTCGGATTGATCTAGATAGCCAAACGGTCAGCGACCTCAATGCCGACCTGATCGACTTGCGCATTCAAGACGTCAGACTGATGCCGAACACCCCAGACGGCGTGGTCATCTCTACCTGGGATCGCGGCATTTCGATTTCGCGCGATCGCGGTAACAGCTGGACAACCTATCTCGAGGGCTTAACCAAAGATAAAATGGCCGACGACGATGGCGTTACTCACTTTTCTGAGATTGGTCTGTCACCTCGGTTTGAAGACGACCAGACGGCCTTTGTCGGCGGCTTTAACGGGCTTTACAAGTCGGCTGACGGCGGCCAAATCTGGCGCGAGCTAGAAACCCTGTCGTCGGGCACGGTCATCTCAATGGACGTCTCGCCCAGCTATCAGCAGGATGGGACGCTAGCCATCGCCACCTACGTCGGCAAAATTATGCTCAGCGACGATCAGGGAGAGAGCTGGCGGCTGGCGATGGAGGGCGTCGAGGTGCCGCGACTCAACGGCAGCTTTGAGGTGCCTTACCAAGACCCGCGCCGCTTCTTTGATATTGCTTTTTCCCCTAGCTACGCCAGTGACCAAACGCTCTTTACCACGACGCTGTGGACCAAGTATCTGCGCTCTACCAACCAGGGTGAAGCTTGGAAGCTGCATTCGCTCGATACCGAAGCGCGCGGGCTGACGCTGCTGCTCTCGCCTAATTTTGAGCGCGATCGCACGGTCTTTATGGGCAATCAGAAAGGCATCATTTTTCGCTCAACTGACGGCGGCAAACGCTTTGAGGAAGTTGCTAAGCTGCCCTGGTCGCGCGGCAACGACAGTCCTTCGCTGGCCATTTCGCCCGACTTTGAGCGCGATCGCACGCTCTACACCGTGGCTGAGACCGGCGTGTATAAATCTACCGACGCCGGTGAGAGCTGGCAGTCCACTACGGTCGACCATTCGATTGCCGGCTTAGGCAGCCTGCAGATTGAAATTTCGCCTAGCTATGCTCAGGACCAAACCCTGTTTGTCGGCAGCGTCAGCGGCCTGTTCAAAAGCAGCGATGCCGGCGACAGCTGGCAGCCGCTTGCGATCGCCGATTTAGCCCCCGAGCGCAGCATTGTCGAAGGCGTGGCGCTCTCGCCCAGCTATGCCGACGATCAGACGGTGCTCGTTAGCCTGCGCGGCCAGGGTCTGTTCAAGAGCACCAGCGGCGGCCAAGCCTTTGAGCGCATCGGTGATACCCAGCTGGCCTTTGCCCGCATGTTCAACGTGCCCTCTGCCGGTCGCCCCATTCAGTTCTCGCCCAGCTATGCCGAAGACCAGACCATTTTTGGCTTTGGCTCAGCCACGACTGAGGTTTTCCGCTCAACCGACGGCGGCACCACTTGGAGCGTTCTGACCACTCCCGAGGTAGAAGCTAGCACCGAGCTGGGCCTGGCCAAATCGCTGAGCATTGCCGCTGAGCTGTATCGCAAGCAGATCGTTATAGCCGTTGGCTTGGGACTCCTCGCGGCAGCCGGCTATGCTCTGCTCAAGCGCCTGCCGATCGAGCGTATGCGCACAGGTCAGGTGCGATTGCTGATCTGCTGCGTCGGGGTTGTCGCGGCGCTGGGCTGGGTAGCTTTTGAGCGGCTAGTATCCCCACAGCTTTCAGCCGAGAATGGCTTCTTCATCTGTCTGGGCTTTGCCGCGCTGGCCTGGATTTTTACCAGCCCCTGGTTCTTCCGCCGCTTTGTGGACGAGGCCACGGCTGAATCGCTCGGCGCCATCCGGATTATTACCTGCTTCACCCTGGTAATTATGACTCTGGTGATGGAAGACCTGCCTAGCAGCGCCCTGCTGCCGGTCGAGATTCGCCATTCCATGGGCGTGATGGATGCGTTCTACAGTATTCCAGGATTTGAAGCCTTTACCCGCAGTCAAACAAGCCTGCAGATATTTGAATGGCTCACCGCGCTGCTGCTGATTCTGGGTACAGTCGGCTTCAAGACACGCTGGGTAGTGCCGCTTGGGGCTTTTTGCTACCTCATTTTGGGCGGCATTTTGCGGCAGTACACCTGGTTCTATCACACTGGGCTGCTGCCGGTCTACCTGCTAGCGGTTCTGTCGTTTACGCCCTGTGCCGACGGTCTCTCGCTCGATCGCTGGCTGAAGCAGCGTCGGGGCGAACCTGTGCCAGTTGCCGATCAGCCAACAGCTATCTATGGCTGGTCGCGCTATGCCTGCTGGCTAATTCTCGCCGTATCCTACGTACAGGCAGGACTGAGCAAAATTTACTATTCTGGCTTCTACTGGTGGGACCCCGAAAACCTCAAGTCAAAGCTGTTAGCAACCACGCTAGAGCCGCTGCAAAGCAACTGGGAAGTATCGCTGCATTTGGTGAATGCGCCCAATATTATCTTTGCGCTTTTGGGCATTGTCGGACTCTATGGTGAGCTGGCCTACGGGCTAGTGCTGTTCTCCCGCTGGGCCCGGCTAACGATGCCAGCACTGATGGCTTCGGTGCACATCGGCATCTGGTTTTTACAGAACATCATTTTCTTAGATTTGGTCCTGGTCCAGCTGATTTTCTACGACTACACGGCTCTGCGTCGCTGGGCAGACAAGCGCGGCTGGTTTAGCAAGCGCTCAACCGTCCCTCAGCCACCGGTTCGTTCGCAGCGCTCTTATTTCTATCCCATCTTGGTCTCTGTGCTTGTAGCCAGCATGTCCTTTATCTGGGTCAAGCATCGCGAATACTACCCAATAACCACGCTCCAGATGTTTTCGGGCTATAACAATTCTGGTGTGATTGGCTATAACAAGCTGATTGCCCATTATGAATCCGGTGAAAGCGCCCAAATCTTTCCCGATGAAATCATCTATGCGCCCATGAATACGCGCTACCGAGGGACTTTTCGCGACTGCCATTCTGACCAGACAGCAAAGCTGACCAAGTGCAACAAGCTGCTAGAGGCGCTAGGAACCGTGCACAACCAAGAGGCAGCACCCGGAGAGCGAATTGAGGCGCTAGAAGTTCAGTCCTGGGTGTGGGACTATCGCAATCAGCCTAACGATGAAGACTATGGCGAGTTAGATACCAGCCATACGCTCAAAGTATTAGACGCGCAATCAACCGCGAATAACCCTGGCTAGTCGTCGCCCATCAGGGCATAGACGTTACCATCAATTAGCAGATGGGTAATGCCTTTGGCCTGCAGGTAGGGGCTAGTTTTAGTCAGCAGCTGCCCGTCTGGCACTTTGATTACCCGCTGATTGCGCCGAGAAAAGCGACGCGCCACGCGATGGTTGTCAAAGACCGGCAGCGTCTGAGCTGATTCTTCGCTCTCAGGAATTTGGCCCAGATCGGCAAAGTCGCTAAGCGGACGCGTGATTAGCTCCGCTAGGCGATCAATCACCAAATAGCAAGGTCGCGGCAGCACGGCCTCAGCCAGCGGCATAATCTGGACCGTGGCGCTAGGGCTGAAATGAGGTTCAGCTTCATCGCCGTCATCAGCGTCGCCCTCCTCGTCTTCGTCATCAAAATCATCGTCAAAGTCGTCATCTAGATCATCGTCAAAGTCGTCATCTAGATCGCTATCGACGTCGTCGCTCGAGCTGCTAGCAGCTGTTTTCAAGATGGGCTTTGGCGGCGATTTGCTCGGGCTTTCAGTCTCTGCGTCTTCTAGCAGGCCTAGCTGAGTGTCTTCTGAGTCGGCCGCTGCGCTACGGCTGCGCACCCGCCGACGCGGCGCATCCGGGCGAGGTTGCTCATCCACCGCCGCTTCTGCTGGTTCCTCAGTGCTAGCAGGTGCGGCTGACTTAGGGCGGATCTTTGGCCGCTCTTTGGTCGATGTGGCCTTGGGCTCTGCCGCTTTAGCCGTCTCATTTGTGGCAGTCGAGCCTTTATCAGCAGCGGCCAGCCGCTTTTGAGCAATGAGCGCGCTGTATTCATCCTCTGGCATCGAGGTTTTGAGGATACGGCTGATCGTGCTGTTGCTAACGCCGTAGCGATCGGCAATCGTCGTGGTGGTTTCACCCGGCTGCTTGTACAGCTCAATTACATCGCGCTTGTCTGCGTCAGACAGTTTTCGCGGGGCCATGCTGGTCTCAGTCCTCAGTTGACTTATTCAGTATGACAGTTTTCCAGAGCTTTCACTGCTGTCTCCGGCGCAAACCGCGACGAGATTGAGTCGAGATGTCGTATTCTACAGCCGCCCCAAGGGCAAAGAAAATGGCTGAGAGAATCCAGAAAATTTCCCAGAAAGATCCTTCCACATAGGCATCGCGACTAAGGTCATAGGCAAACACCATATCAGCGATGTAGAGCGAGAAAGCTGCGATCGCAATCAGCCGCCAGGTCTGCGAAAACCGTCCGCCCCAAAAGGCCACAAGCAAAGTTCCAGCAATCACAACCAGCAGGCAGTCAGCAATCACATAGAGCAGGCCGACAATGTCTTCAAAGGGCTCCAGCGCATTGTCAACTGCGATCGCCCAGCCGGGGGCTGTTGTAGGCACAGCTTCTAAAGCATCCGCTTCTACAAACTCTATGGCTTCTACCCCATAGTTCAGCCAGTAGGCCAGCAGCACCCCGATGACGCCAATGCCCACAATTAAAATCCACTGCGGCAGGGTTAGATCGATGCGACGCGGTAGCACGGCCCGCAGCAGGCCAATAAACAAGAAGACATAGCTCAGCAGATAGAAAAAATCACCCAGTGAAACCGCCGGATCAAGCCCCCAGTAGGTTCCCCAGAGCGCGAAAAAGATGTCGCCAAGCGTATAGGCCAGCATACCTATGCCAATTGAAGTCCAAACGCCGCGACCGCTGATCACCTGAGAACTGCTGGCATTGCGAAAACACAGCACAGTTGCCAGTGCGAAGGCCACAATTTCATAGATGTTAATAGTGATCAAAAACCAGTTTGGCAGCGTTTCTTCTCCTGGAGCGCGTACCCCAAAAAATAAAAACGTTAGCAGCGATAGGACGGCCCATCCAACGCAGAAAATAACGATCAGTTGCGTTGTGTTGGTTTTATGGGTTGAAGACTGTGAGCTCAACGATACACCCTCAAACGTATAGCAGCAGTTAGCAGCGGCGGCTTAAACTCTGCGCTTTCTGTCTGTGACAGAGTCTAAGTCGGTGACAGTTTAGCAAGCCATCCAGCCGCTTAGATAGCAACTTGTTGTGAATCTCAGCCTGGCGCAGCTGAAGCGGCTGTTGGCTATCCCCCATTGTGAACATTACTGTGAACATTCCCGATTCCTCACGCGCTATTGCCAGTACTCAGCATTTGGCGACTGGCTTAGCCATTTCATAAACAGTATTCGATTGTTGGTCGAGAGCTCCTCTAAAGCCTCTAGCGCTCGTCCAGTAAAAGCAGCATTGCCAAAGTAGGTTTTAGCAATGCGATACAGCGCCTTCAGCAGCTGATTCAAATCTGCCTCTTGCCAAGTCGGCAGCTGACCATACAGCGGATCTAACCGCAGCAGCAGCTGTATGGCCTGGGACGAATCTGCCTGAGGCAGCTGCAGTTCGCTGCCAGCCGCTGCGAGATCGCGCTCAAACAGATGCGCCTGGCGAGCGCCCAGTAAATCTTCAATATCCTCATAGAGCGCCTGTAGAATCAGCAAACCAGCTTGAATAAACGCAGGGGACAGCTGTGAGACAGAAGGGGTAGCAGCCTGCAGCTCGGTCGGCTCAAGCCGCACTTTTCCCCAGATACTAAACCGCTCGGGCTCTTCGAGCAGCACACAGGCCTTGCCCCGGTTATCAGTTAAATCACGCCAGAGCGCCCGCGCCTCTTCTTCTTGAACGGCACTAAAAACACTGAGCAGTCGAAAGGTTTGTCCTTGATAGGTCAGTATAGGAATTTTTTGATCTTTACTAGGATGCTGAAAGCTCTTAATTTCAACATCCTGACGCTTCAGAATAAACATGATGCCGTCTGTAGATTCCGACGAAGGGATTCCTATCAGGTCTGGCCGCAAAGATCTAGGATTAAACCATGAGGTTGAGCAGCCTTGCTTAGACTTTTAACGGCATAGGACAGGTTGCCGCTAGCTATCCGTTAAAGCTTCTAATATAGTCGCCTATCGCTGCCCTGCGAGAAACAAGATCTGCTGCTGCCTCGCACAGCTTGTGTAAATCTTAATCAGGCAAAGCTGAACTTCAGCATACCCAGTTGCTTTGCTGTAGAAAGCACCGCTACAATTTCCAAGGTGGGTTGGCGCAGCTTAGCGCTCAGCGATTTAATCCGCTTAGGATCCTTAGCTCAGTGGATAGAGCAACCGCCTTCTAAGCGGTCGGTCACAGGTTCGAATCCTGTAGGATCCGTTAGAGAGACGCATCTCGAAAGCCTCAAACAGCAGCTCATTTAGACTTTTATAACTTCCGCTAGCCAGAAATTTCACGGCTAGCCGCAGAGCTAGAATTGGATATAGCCGTACAATCTGGCCTGAACGTTTAGGCATCGCCTCATGACTCAGCTCACCATCGAACTGCCCGATCAGCTTGCCAATGAGCTGAATACCTATCTCGCCGATAATCCTGGCGAAACCTTAGCCAATCTGATTCAGGAAGCACTGCGAGTCAAGCTCGTCCCTAAGGATACCTCTAAGCTGCTAGAGCTAGCAGGTGTCGTCACTGACGCTCCTCGAGGCACTGCCGAACACGCGGAGGACTTCGAAGATTGAGGCGACTCATACTCGATGCAGGTCCGCTGATTGGTCTGCTTTATTCTAAAGACACCTACCATAGCCAATGCGTTAATGGCTTTCGCTACCTGTCAGGCGCTAAGACGATTCTGCTGACCCCAATGCCTATTGTGTTCGAAGTGTATAAATGGCTCCTACAGCGGACCCGGCCTGCGGTCGCCCAGCGCGCTCTCGAAACGATGAGCGAAACGCTGCACATACTGACCTTAGATAGCGAAATCTTTAGTGAGTTAAAGGCTGCTGTCTCTCGGCTTTCTGACTGGCACGGATCGCTAGAAGACGCGACTGTCATACTTACCGCCATACAGTACCGCTGCCCCGTTTGGACCTACAACTTTCGAGACTTCAACGTCTTCAAGTCTCTAGAGCTCTGGACACCTGAATCTGTCCGTTAATGCCTACTTTCTATCAGAAGCAGCACCTTGAAAGCAGTGTTCTGAAGTGTAAAATTCCAAAACCTTGAATTTAAAGCTGGGGGTAAAGGCTGCCCAAAAACCTCAGAAACGCTGATATATAAATTATGATTAGCCGCCTTCGGTCGGTCACAGGTTCGAATCCTGTAGGATCCGTTAATTAACCTGAGACAGCTGATAGGGAAGTCAAGAAGGTTTGAGAAACTCTATCTAAACAGGCAGATTCCCTATTACAATGTCAGCAAAAATTTTGCTGCGTGGTCAAGGCTGTAGCCATAAAGGCTGAAGCTCCCCAGAGACCGTACTGTTCCATTGCAAGTGCTGCTGCTGTATGACCTCTACCTCTACAAATTCACAATCGGCTACCGACTCGGTTAAACCGCGACGGCGGCGGGCGGGCTGGCTGTGGCCGATTCTCTGGCTGAGTTTGCTAGTGGG
>JAAHIA010000116.1 GCA_010671975.1 Leptolyngbya sp. SIO4C1
GTCACTTGCGCCACCCTCGAAGCCTTCACCGCCCTCAGAGCCTTCGCCGCCCTCAGAGCCTTCACCGCCCTCAGAGCCTTCGCCGCCCTCAGAGCCTTCGCCGCCCTCAGAGCCTTCGCCGCCCTCAGAGCCTTCGCCACCTTCGGAGCCTTCGCCGCCCTCGGAGCCTTCGCCGCCCTCAGAGCCTTCGCCACCTTCGGAGCCTTCGCCGCCCTCAGAGCCTTCGCCACCTTCGGAGCCTTCGCCGCCCTCAGAGCCTTCGCCGCCTTCAGCAGCTGCGACCGTGACCGTGTAGGTTTGATCGGTTTCAGCAACGACGTCGTCGAAAGCAGGTAGCGTAATCGAGGCGTTAGCATCGGTCAGCCTGATCAGAACCTCGGAGGCACCTTGCTCAGCAAACGAAGCGATGCGGCCGCCAGCACCTTCGCCGCCTTCGCCGCCTTCACCGCCTTCGCCGCCTTCACCGCCTTCACCGCCTTCGCCGCCTTCACCGCCTTCGCCGCCTTCGCCGCCTTCGCCGCCTTCGCCGCCAGCGCTCAAGATTTCTAGGCCGCTAATCTGAACCTGGTTCAGGTCGAGCTGCTCATCTAGAATGGCATCGACAAACTCGCCACCGACCGCTAGATCTAAGCCCGCTTCGGGTATGTCACCCTCAACGCTAAAGTTCATCACCAGCGCGGTGCCCTCGGCTTCGCTGATCAGTTCAGGCGTTATGCTGAAGCTAACAACCGGCTCTGCAGGGGTCACACCATCTTCGATAGTGACGTCAACCGAGCTGGCGGCAGGGTCGACCTCGTAGGCTTCGCCATCGACGAGCGTGAAGGGCAACACTTCAGTGCCTTCGACGACATCATCTTGAAAAACCGGCACGGTGATCGTTGTCATTGGCTCCTGGATGCGCAAGAACAGCGATCCAGCCACTTCATCGGTGCCGACAATATTGCCGCCGGTCACCGTCACGCCTTCAACCACAGTTTCAGCCTCGGGCAGGCGAGGGTTAGTGGCATTGACATCAAACTCTGCGATCGCACGCGGTGGCCCTTGCAGCTGCACGACCAGCCCCTCAGCCGGAATCTCACCTTCGGTGGTGAAGGTGACTTCGATAGCGGTCTGTTCTGACTCAATTAGCGTGGTGGGGGTTGCCGTGACGCCAACGGTGGGGCTAGTCGCCGGTGCTACCCCATCGGTGACGGTAAAGGTGCCGCTGTTGGCGGTGGGATCGACGCTGTAGCCGTCACCATCGACCAGGGTGTAGGTAAAGGTCGTGTCGGCTTCTTCGACAATATCGTCAAGCACCGGAATCGTGATGCTGGCGTTAGCTTCGGTAATAGTGAAGCTGAAATTGCTCAGGAAGCCAGTGCCAGCCGCCTCAGGATCAGAGTTAGTTTCACTAGGGTCACCGTCTTCAAGAGAGAAGCGATCGAGCACGCCGCCAACGATGTTGCCATTGACATTGTTGGCAAAATCGTTATCGAAACGGTACAAGATATTGCCGGTGTCAGCATCAAAGCGAGTCTGAGCCACGGTGAACTGCTGCAGGATGCGAGCGGCATCGCCTTCTAGGTTCACAGTGATCCCTTCAGCCGGGATCTCACCGTCAACGCTAAAGTTCAGCACCAGGGCGGTGCCCTCGGCTTCGCTGATCAGCTCAGGCGTGGTGCTGAAGCTGACAACTGGCTCATCGCCGCCACCGCCGCCGCCTTCATTCACAGCGATAGAAACCGTTGCCACCTCAGAGCTATCCTGACCGTCGCTGGCCTGGTAAGTGAAGCTGTCGGTGCCTGTAAAGCCAGCATTCGGCGTATAGGTAAAGGAGCCGTTTTCGTTCAATTCAACGCTGCCGTTGCTAGGATTGCCCACAAAGGTCGCCACCAGCGCATCGCCATCGGCATCCGTATCGCCGTTGAGCACGCCGTCAGCAGCGGCAACCGTCAGTGGCGTATCGACCAGGGTGCTGTAGCTGTCGTCGTCAGCGACTGGGGCCGTATTGGCGGGCGGATCAACCTGGTCATCATCATCAATCGATATCGTCACAGCGCTGGCTGCCGCGTCAATCACGTAGTCGTCGCTGGCCTGCAGCGTGTAGGTAATCTCTTCGAGGCCTTCATCAATGTCGTCATCAAAGACAGGTAGCTCAATGGTGGCCGTCTGAGCCGTGATATTGACCGTGAAGCCGCTGGAGTCAGCATTGGCGCCAACCAGCTGAGCGCCGCTAAAGACGGCTGAGCCCACATCAAATTCGGCTAGAGAGGCGGGAATATCGCTATCAACGGTGACGTTGATGCCGCCAGTCGGGGGGGCGTCGCTGAGATTGAAGGTCAGCGTTGTGACGGTCCCGTCTTCTTCGATCAGCGCCGTTGGCGTAGCGCTAATGCCAACCGATAGAGCGCTGGGCGGCGGCGGTGGTGGGGGAGCCTCACCGACTGTGACGGTAACCGCGCCCTCATCGGTGCCGCCATTGCCGTCGCTGACGGTGTAGGTAAAGCTGTCGTTGCCGCTGAAGCCAGCATTCGGCGTGTAGGTGAAAGCGCCATTATCGTTGAGTGTGACCGTGCCGCTGCTCGGACCCGCCGCGATCGCAGCCGTCAGCGTATCCCCATCGGCATCGGTATCGCCCGCCAGCACGCCGTTGGCCGCATTCACCGTTAGCTCAGTATCAAAATCGGTGCTGTAGCTGTCATCATCGGCCACCGGTGCCGTGTTAGCCGGGGGCGGCGGGGGCGGTGCTTCACCGACTGTGACGGTAACCGCGCCCTCATCGGTGCCGCCATTGCCGTCGCTGACGGTGTAGGTAAAGCTGTCGTTGCCGCTGAAGCCGGCATTCGGCGTGTAGGTGAAAGCGCCATTATCGTTGAGTGTGACCGTGCCGCTGCTCGGACCCGCCGCGATCGCAGCCGTCAGCGTATCCCCATCGGCATCGGTATCACCCGCCAGCACGCCGTTGGCCGCATTCACCGTTAGCTCAGTATCAAAATCGGTGCTATAGCTGTCATCATCGGCCACCGGTGCCGTGTTAGCCGGGGGCGGCGGCGCGTTAGTATCCCTGATAGTGAGAGTGACTGAGCTATCACTGCCAACCGTATAGCCATCCCCTGGCTGCAGCGTGAAGGTCGTCTGCTCCTCGCCCTGGTCATCATTGCGCAGCTCATCGTCAGGATTTGTCACCGATCCGTTGGGCACCCGATCTGGGTCGTCAAACACCGGCAGCGTAATGGTGGCCGTCTGAGCCGTGATGGCGAAGGTGAAGCCGCTATTGTCAGCGTTGCCAGCAACCAGCTGCCCCCCGGTAGCCGATGCCTGCGGCGGTGGCGGAAACACATCAAAGTCGCCCAGTGCAAACGGCTTACCGGTATTGAGCGTAACCACCACCGGATCGGTGGGGGCCTCACTCAAATTCAGCGTGAAGGTCACTTCTGTGCCTTCATCTTCGACCAGCGTGGTTGTGTCGGCGCTGAGCGTCACCGTCGGAATTGCGGGCGGCGGCGGCGGGGCTGCCCCAACCTCAATACTGACCGTTGCCGGTGCAGAGCTATCCGTACCGTCGTTTGCCTGGTAGGTAAAGCTGTCGGTGCCGCTAAAGCCAGCGTCGGGCGTGTAGGTAAAAGAGCCGTTGCCGTTGAGCGTGGCTGTTCCATTGCTAGGGCCGTTGACTAAGTTAGCCGTAAGCGAATCGCCGTCGGCATCGGTGTCACCATCGAGTACGCCGTTAGCCGCATTTACCGTTAGCTCGGTTTCAAAGTCGGTGCTGTAGCTGTCGTTGTCAGCGACCGGTGCCGTATTCGCGGGCGGGGGCGGCGGCGAGGTTGGCACTTCGCTCGGATCATCATAAATGGTGACTGTGGCGCTGCCGCCGCTCACCGTTGTCCCTGCCGAAACCGGCGTGACCGTCCAGGTAATCTCCTGCGGACTGTCGTCTTGAAAATCGTTGAAGACTGGCAGGCTGATGCTGGCGGTCGGTTCTACAATCGTGACCTCGAAGGCAGAAAAGTCTTGCCCAGGTGAAACATCGACCGGCTGGCCTGCAAGACCACTGATGTTAAGCGAAAACAGATTCAGCTGGTTAATGGCCTGGGGAATGCTGCCTTCTAGCCGGACGACGCTACCTCCAGCGGGGATTGCACCATCTACGCTGAAGTTAAAACTGAATGGCGTGCCTTCGCTTTCGATCAGCGTGTCTGTGCTGATGCTAAAGTTAACCGTCTCAAAGTGAGCGGGGTAGCTAGCCTGCAGCTTGGCTGAAAAGATCACCGGCGTTTGCACAGCCCCTACCTGAGTCTCTAGTTCCCAGTAGGTGCGATCGCCCGTACGTCCAATACGCTGGCGAGAAGCGGCCACATTGGCCCCGGTTAATAGATGCAGCTGCTGCAAGAAGAGAAAGCCGAGCGCCCCTTGCGCCACGCGGCAGCCGTAGAGCAGCAGATCGCGCCCTTGGAGCACATCGGCCCAGTTTTTAAGCTGATCGGCATAGCGATCGAGCGTGGCAAAGTTTAGCTGTGCATTCCCTAACGCCAAACTACCTGGCGCACCGTGAGCTACCAGATGTAGGCTGGAAGGCTGTCGAACTTCAAGGGCTGCCGTAATCTGTGTGATGCCATCTGCTGCTGGATCTAACACCAAAACATCTGCTTGGGGCAAACTGGCCACCAGCAGCGGTAAATAATCAACGTTGGCATCTAAAATCACCAGCGCCTGGTTAGCTGGGCGCTCAGTAGCCAGTGGCTTTGATAGCGGTGAGGTCAGAAACATTGGAATAACCCTTTTATAGCGACATAAAATCGAACGTCTACTCAAGCAAACGGCTGATGCTTAGTCGGCCAAAACCGCGTGCTGAGCAATCCCCATAAGACAAGCTGTTGCTCATAGTTCGGTAAACCTTACAAAAAAGCACAGGCACCCTGAAATCTGAAACTAAACGCGCAAGCCGGTTGAAACCTGCAATGTCAAGAAGAATCAACCTGCGCAACGCTCCAACCGGCAGCCCATACTTGATCAATCAAGTTAGCTAGCCGCTGAAAAAAGCTGTAGAAAGGCGAGAGCAAACTGTAGTATCGCAGCGTCAGCTCACACTGAATGACGATTGAAGATCGCTGGGAAAAGTGAGTCATATAGTACTGCAGCCAGCAGCGCAAATCATTCAAGCCATAAGCAACCACCGCTAAGGGCTGCTGCCAAGGGCGAAAGCGCACCATCCGCGTGTGGTACCGACTCAGCCCGACCCCCTGAAACAGCGCCAGTAGATAGCCAGGCGTCATGCGATCGCGCCCAATCATATGCTCAATCTGCATCTTGGGATTATGCCAAATCGGCCAGCCGGCTTTCCTGAGGTAAGAGAGCGTTTCAATATCCTCGCCCTTACCTGTCAGGGCTTGGGCCGAAACACCTGAGAGCTTTGGTTGCCTGGGCACTGCCGTCAGCCAAGCCCGACGACGCACCACTAAACCTGCCCCAGCTGGAAACAGCCAGCGATCAAGCAGATCATAGCGAAACGGCTGACTACCGCGATCAATCACTGCTAAAAAGCAGGCGATCCGCTCAAAATCCGGCGGCGGGTCAACCTCATAGCCACCGATAATTTGGCTGCCGTAGGCCCCGGCTTCGGGGTGCTGCTGCCCAAACTCATACACAGCCTGGACCCAGCCTAGATCTGGCAGATTATCGTCATCTAAAAAAGCCAGCAGCTCACCGCTAGCTGCCTGAACCGCACAGCGACGCGCAAATGCCAACCCCTGCTTAGGCTCAAATGCATACTGCAGCTTGTCAGCAAAGTCTGGCTGCCCCTGGTACTGTCGCACAACTTGAGCGGTTTGATCCTGACTATTGTTATCAACCACCAAAATATTCCAAGCAATGTCAGCGGTGAATACCTGATCGGCTAGTCGATTAAATACATTGGGTAGGCGGGATGCTCCATCGTAAGTACAAATGACGACTGTGATGTCCATGAAGGTGAGAGAATGGGCCAGAAGTTTAGAACGTGAGCGGCAGCATGATTTGCACCCAAGATTTGAGAGATAGCCAAGTGCGATCGCACGGACAGCCATGATGACCTGCCCTCAGAGAGCTGACATACCCAGCCTGACAGCAGGCATAGCAAGGATTTAAGTGAGCAAATCTAATAGTCGGAAAAGAACGGTCACATATTGAGATTTACTCTCAATACTCAGCCATAGATATTATCACCTGCTACAGCTCTTTATGATCGCAGCTTTATAAAGTTAACATGAAGCCAAACCCGGTTTAGTGTAAAGCCTATGTAAAAATACGGAGCAATCTATCTAAAGACACAGAGAGCTGCTCGATCAAACAGTGGTTGTGCAGCAGCGTTAAGACTTCAATAAGCAAAGATCAGCTTTGTTATTGATATAGACTACTAATAAAAGCCGTTGCTAGTAAAAATGGCTGTTTAAGCCAACCATCGCAGGTTTGCAACGTTTGCAAATCTGCAAGTCTAGAAAATTTCAATAGGCAAGCGAAGGCAGCGCATAGATTTTTTGTCTGCTCTCTGTAAATTGATGCTGAGACGTTATCGGGGTTGACATATTGAGCTTGTTGTGCGGCACACAACATAATGGGAAGTGCTTTTGAGAAAATATGCCGATGTATCAAGATATAGACAGGCTGTCTTTTTACATTTATCGCCCGCCTTCCTATACTGAGCGAGCTGCAAAAGTGTAGGTGCGAGTATTGTGAACTTTAAGCTAATCAACTTGGCTTGTCTTATCGCCGGACTATCCGTAATGGGGGGGATGCTAACAGCAAAGGCCGACTCTAGCTCACCAATCAGTAGCCTGACGATTGAAGATTCAGCTACTGCAGAGACCGCTAATACTTTACTCCCAACGCTGCAAATTGGGAAAGGGCGGCCTCCTGCTAAACAAAGCCCGCTCTCAGCCTTCAATAGCCCAGCCAGCACTGATGCTGCCGTGAGTGAGGAAGCCAGAGAGATCGCTACCCGCATAGAGAATGGCAGCAATACAAATTTCCGCTTGGCGCAATCGGCGAATTCCTTGCCTCAATATCTGTTCTCCCCCACAGAGCCCATCCTATTGGGAGACAGTGGCGGCGCGCCAGCGTTTGGAGACACGATTTATTGGTCGCCCTCTCGTCCCGATAGCCATGCTCCGATTAGCGTAATGGGAGACCATACTCATGAGCGAGGAGAATTTATGTTCTCCTATCGCTACATGTTTATGGAAATGGACGGTAATCGTGACGGCATCGATTCTCTATCTACGGCAGAGGTATTGCAGCAGTTTCCAGTGACACCAACTCGGATGACGATGCAAATGCATATGCTGGGAGCAATGTATGCCCCAACGAATGATCTAACGCTGATGGCCATGGTGCCCTACATTACGAAGGAAATGGACCATGTCACTCGCTCCGGCGTTCGGTTTACGACCAATTCTGAAGGAATTGGGGATATTCGTCTGTCTGGTCTGTATAAGCTGCTCGATCAAGATCGTCAGCGTCTTCACTTGAATTTGGGGGTTGGTTTTCCGACTGGCTCAATTGGAGAGCGCGACGCTACCCCGATGGGACCAGATCAGATTTTGCCCTATCCGATGCAGATTGGCTCTGGGACGTTTGATCTCCATCCTGGTGTTACCTATTTGGGACAATCCGGAAGATGGTCGTGGGGAGGGCAAGCTATGGGCATCATCCGCGTCGGTGAAAATTCCAACGGATATCGTCTAGGCAATCAGCTGATGTTGACCGCCTGGGGAGCCCGCAGCTGGACAGATTCGTTCAGTACCTCGCTGCGACTCGGTGGGCGTACCTGGGGAAATATTGATGGTGAAGACAGCCGTCTGAACCCCAATATGATTCCAACCGCAGATCCTGATCTGCGAGCGGGTACTCAGCTAGATCTAGGACTGGGACTTAATTTTTATGTTCCTGAAGGGAGCTTACAGGGTGCACGGCTAGCCGTCGAGTTTAATCTACCGATTTACCGCAGCCTTTCTGGACCTCAGTTGGAAACTGACTTTAGTGTGACAGCCGGTCTTCAAGCCTCGTTCTAATTCAGGATAGCTGCGCTAAGTGTCTGAAAGTAAAGTGGCTAAGACAAGGCTGAAATGCGGGTTAACATCACCAAATAAAGACAGCCAAAAACAACCAAGCTACCGCCCACATAGACCAGAGGCGATGTCGGTCGTTGAAACTTCTGTACCTGGTTCAGCGCACGATTGCTTAGCGCCACGACCTGCTCGCGATAGCTCTCTCCATAGCGAGCCATGCGGGCAAATGGCAAGTCTCCTGTAGCCCGCTGAGGCAAGATTCGCCGCCGCTGATAGGGAACCGTATCGTCACCAAAATTCTCTAGATATTCCTCGCTGCTGAGTAATGCATCTACAAATCCCGATATCCCTTTTGTCGCCAAAATGATTGACCAAGATAAAACCTCTTGATAGCTGTAGATATCTCGGCCTAGCAGTCGCTGTATGCATAGCTGGACAAAGCGATAGTTATTGTTGGCGTCATAGACCCAGCGGCGAAAGCTGTCTGAAGTCGCTAAACCGCGAATAAAGTCTCGAACTGTGATCTGATTGTTCCGCAGCTGAGACTCTAAGAGGGGCTGCCGATTAAAGGTAACCAGCTGTTGTTCATTAAAGATCTGACGGTAGGCAGCATAGATTAGCGCGTCCATCTCCTGGCTGGCGAGCAGCTGCTCGGTGGAATACACCCTAGGCTGTTCTTCGCCGGGTACCTCGTAACCATTCACTCGCTGATTTTGAGCTGTGGGCCTGTAGGGCAATGTTGAGATAGACATCGATAAAACTCCTGCATAAACGCTGCGATATAACCTGGAAAATTGCCGTGCGTGGATCTTAACCTTATTGACATAAAATCCTAATAAGGTTGTTTTGTCAACTCGCCAGCTGCGATCGCGCCACCGTTTGTCAGTCGGCTGACTCTATCACAAAGCGATTCAGCCGATAGCCTTGCACCTTACTGCGAATTAGCCAGGGCGTCCACCGAACAAAAAAGCGGGTCTGCCAAGGCACCTGCTGCATCAGCTCAGCCCCCGCATCAAAGAAGGTGCGCGACTGGACAAGCCGCAGGTTTCCCCAGCGTTCAATCTCGCGAGGGTCATCGCAGGCCCAGCGAAACCAGCTGGCTTGCGGCAGGTGCCGCATGGCATCGTGAGTCGACTGGCTATCGACCATTTTTTGCGAGGTGGTATCGGTCAAAAACCAGGCACTAGGAAAGTGCTCGGCAATCTGGGTAATGGCCTGCCGCGCCTGAGCTGCGTCTAGATAGATGATCACCGCTTCCGAGACAAAGCACCAGGGACCGCCGGTGGCGGCGACGGTCGCCATCCAGTCCGTCTCTAAAACGCTGGCCGCAATCATCTTACGGCGAGGCTCGTCTTGAAAAAACTGCCGCCGCAGCGCCAGCGTATCGGGCAGATCGAGGTCGAACCAGTGAGCCTGGTCGTTGTCAAGCCGCTCGAACCGCGTGTTGAGGCCACAGCCAATTTCGACGACGGTACCAGTCGGGTACTGGGCCAGAAAAGCCTGCACGTCCTGGTCAAACATGCGCGTTCGCAGCGTCGCTCCCGTCAGGGATTTAGACTTTCTCCACTTTGAAAAATCGTAGTCGAGCGACTCAACGATCTGCACGGCTTTTTCATCTCGAATTAGGCCGTTGGCCTTTTGAGTTTGTATCGCCCGCCCCAGCAGTGGAATCAGCAGCGTCTCTTGAACTGGCCCGAGATTGACAGATACTTTAGATGGGGTCATGCTTCTCTCGCGTGGGATATGTAGGTCGTCAAGCCTTTTTATTTACAATTATTCTCATTAATTGGACATTGCATCAGAAGCTTTAGATTGGCTTAACGTGCGAAGGGAATCTTTAGCTGTCTCCATCAAACCGGCCGGCCACACATTCGTCAATGGCCGCCTGTAGCACTGCTGCCGGGCCAAAAGCAGCTCCAGAAAGCACAGCAGCCGGCCAAGCAACTAGCAGCTAAGTCGCGGAGATTGGGGATTGCCCGGATCAGGTGTAGCGGTGGCTATGGCTGGGCATACAGGCAGGCTCGCGCCGTCTAAAAAATCCAGCTGCGTCACTAAACATAACAGCAGCTGGATGATATGGTTCAATTTCTTCGTCAGTAACGAGTGAAGAAAGCCGTGAACGGGAAGAAGCTACCTTCATCCCGCATTGTTGTGATAATTACGCCGCTTCCCACAGTGTACGCACTTTACCTGGCAGGAAATTCGCGATTTCCGCGATTCTTGCTTCTGACAGCTCGTCCTTAGTGGCACTAAAAACAGCTGAAACAACCGTTTCTGGTGGCGTTACCTTGGGGTCTGACCCCGTTGTCTGCGGTAATCCACCCTCCTTCGCAATCCGAAAGAGGAACGTATCGTCATCAAACTCGAGCGCTGGACGAACCTGACTCAGAAAGCGGACAATCGGATTAGAATCTTTCCATAAGTCAGCAATATCCTCCTTGACTACTCTCTCATTAGCAGCGCTAGCTGGTGTGCGCAGCTCATCAGCAACGTCTGCTGCAGCCTCTGTCGTCATCAGGTCTCGCATCGTGCGAAAGACAATCTCTGTTAGATCACGAGCATCATAAACATCAGACATATTACCCTTCGCCATGACCTTTTGTAGAAAGTCCATGTCCTTAGCTGCAATCTCAGTACTCGGGTCGGAGCGTCGCCCTTCTTGCAAATTATTACTCATTAGAAAATCCCAAAATTTTTGATTGTTCTCAATAAAGATAAAGAAAACGATGCTCACCTTACTCATTCGTTAGGAATAAAGCATTTACTCTTTCTTCTATCTTTTGGTATATATAATTGTCGAGTAACTTTTCACCTTAACAAGACCAAATTTTTATCATTTGACTAGTCCAGCAATCTCCAGGCTCGACGCTAACTGAGTTTTCTCATAGGTGAGAAGGCAAGGAAACAGAGGGAACAAGGCAGGACGTTGGTCGCTGCCGCTGCTGCCGTCGGAGAAGTTGTCACCGAGGTCGCCTGCAACGGTATCATCACCGCCGAGGGCGTCGATGGTGTTGGCGGTGGTGTCGCCGATGAGAGTGTTGGCAGCATCAGTGCCGGTGATGTCGATACATGTGGGGTTAGCCGGGGCCTTCGGTTAGGGTGGCGGTGAGTTCGTAGGGGCCGAGGGATACGCCAACCTCTGGAAATGTCCAACCGCTATTGTTAGGGCCTCTAGAGGTAAAAGGATCGTAGTTGCGGTTGCCCAACTGACCCATCCGCAACCCCCTATTCGTGCAACAACGCCTCGTGATACTACAATACCGCAGACGTATCACACATCTAAATGCCCTGGGATGGGCACTTGAGGCGCTGTTGAAGATATTGATTTCAAAGTTGATTTCAACGCAGACGGTCTCACCCTAGCCCTCAAGCGCGGCAATCGCCAACCCAGAAAAAATCCAGCTGCAACTCGGAGGAAGGGCAACAGCTGGATCTGGTGGGGAAGTCTGTTTTTCGGATAACAATGAGTCTCTAGCGCCCAGGGACAGGCCAATATGGCAGCAAAAATTTCAACGGATGAGGGCTAAAAACCTCAGGCAACGCCAAAGTCAACCGCAGCCAAGTCGTTAAAGAATTTAAACTGGCTGCCATCGAAAAATAGCTCGGACGCAAAGCCTCCCCGAGTCGTCTGTCCCAGCGAGGTAGGCGTGAAGATAAAAGCGTCTTCGTTTCGTCCGTCCAGTCCTGAAACGTGAAAGCGGCCAGCAGTTGACAGCAGCAGTTCGTCTCCTCGCATGGCGATCGCATCGACATTTTCCCCCAGCCCTCTCAGGCCAACGTCACTGCCATCAAAGTATAAAGACAGATCGCCAGAAGCCGGATCGTAGCGGATCAGGTCCTCATTTCTGACACTGAGACCGTTGGATAGCCTGGCAGG